>CAYPTH010000005.1:0-12638 GCA_964413635.1 uncultured Spirochaetaceae bacterium | reverse complement strand
ACCGGCGGGCGCCTTTAGCGCGCGCCGGCCTGTGTCCCGGTCGCGGGCGCGTGAGGGGGCCGGTCGCGCATAAAGCTGCAGAAATAGGCCGAATTTGCATGCAATTTGCCTTGTGCGCTTGACATGTCGGCCGTGGGCTGACAATAGTTTGGGTAATGAAGCGCGCAGTGCCCGCTCTCAGCCTACTAGATCTCCTGATTAGCCTCCTTATTATCGGGTTGGTAGGCCCCAGAGCGCGGGGAGCGTGAATGGCGATTTTGGTATCAAAGCCGTTCCTCCTTGCGAGGGACGGCTTTTTTTTTAGGAGGTAGAAATGGAAAAGGTTGCGATTTTCGATACGACCCTGCGAGACGGTGAGCAGTCGCCCGGCGCGTCAATGGACGTTGAGCAGAAGTTCGAGATGGCACTCCAGCTCGAGCGACTCGGGGTGGATGTAATGGAAGCGGGCTTTCCCGTTTCTTCGCCCCATCAATTCGAGGCGTGCAAGCGCATTGCGTCTACCGTCACCAACTCGACGGTGGCGGTCTTGTGTCGCTCGAATCCGAAGGACATTGAGGTTGCGGCGGAGTCTATTCAGAACGCCCGGCGCGGCAGGATTCACACCTTCATCTCGACATCTCCCATCCACATGAAGCACAAGCTCCAGAAGGAGCCCGATGAGGTCTTGGAGATGGCTGAGAAGGCGGTAAAGTTGGCACGGAACTACACCGACGACGTCGAGTTTTCCCCGGAAGACGCGACCCGAACCGATCCCGACTTCCTGTGCAAAATCGTGGAGCTTGCGGTGAATGCCGGCGCGACGGTCGTCAACATCCCCGATACGGTCGGTTACACCGTGCCGAGTGAGATGGCCGCCACCTTTCGTATGCTCCGTGAGCGCGTCCCCAACATGGACAAGGCGGTTCTCTCGGCACACTGCCACGACGACCTCGGCCTGGCGGTTGCCAACACGATTAGCGCCATTGCGGCGGGAGCGCGCCAAGCCGAGGTGACCATCAATGGTATTGGCGAGCGCGCGGGCAACGCGGCCCTCGAAGAGCTCGTCATGGCCCTGAACGTCCGCCGTGACGCCCTGGGTCTCGAGACGAACATCAACTCCAAGCAGATCTACCAAACCTCACGGATGCTCTCCACCATGATCGGCTTCCCGATTGCCCGGAACAAAGCAATTGTCGGCGAGAACGCCTTCTCCCACGAGGCGGGTATCCACCAGCACGGCGTCCTTGCCAACCGCCAAACCTATGAGATCATGACCCCCGAGTCCGTGGGCCGCGCCGAGTCGCGCCTGGTTCTCGGCCGCCACTCGGGCATGCACGGCTTCAAGAGGCGCCTCGACGAGCTCGGCATCGAGATCCCCGACGAAGAGGCGAAGCGCATCTACGAGCGTTTCCTCGAGGTTGCAGACCGCAAGAAAGAGGTTTACGACGAGGACCTCTACGCCATCGTCAGTGACGAAATGGGGCGGACGGCAGCATCGCTCTCCCTGGAGTACATCAACGTGATCACGGGCAACACCGCCGTACCCACGGCGACGGTACGTGTACGCGACGCACAGGACGAGGTGCACGAAGAAGCCTCAACCGGCGACGGCCCCGTGGATGCAATATTTCGCGCCATCGACCGCGCCTTGCAGGTCAAGCCCAAGCTGGAAGAGTACAACGTCCACGCTATCAGCCCGGGCAAGCAGGCCATGGGTGAGGTCTCCGTGGTGCTCTCCTTTTTCGGCGACCGCATGACCGGCCGCGGCTCTTCGACGGACATTCTCGAGGCGAGCGCCCGGGCCTACGTGAATGCAATCAATCGATATAACACACTACGGGAGGTGAAGTCGGATGAGACAGCTGTACGTGTATGACACAACCCTCCGCGACGGCATGCAGGGCATCGAAATCAACTACACCCTGGATGATAAGCTGCAGATCGCACACAAGCTCGACGATTTGGGCGTTGACTACATTGAAGGCGGCTTTCCTCGCTCGAATGAAAAAGAGGCCGCCTTCTTTGACCGCTGCCGCAAGGAGACCTTCAAGCATGCGAAGATCGCCTCCTTTGGCTCGACGCGAAAACCCAACAGCGCGGTTGAAACAGACGAGTACATTCAGGCGCTCATCGCTGCCGAGGCGCCTGTGGCCACTATCGTCGGAAAGACCTGGAAGGAGCACGTCCGCCACGTCCTCCAGACCGATGAGGACGAGAATCTCCGCATGATCGAGGACTCCATCTCCTACCTCAAGAAGCAGGGGCTGGAGGTACACTTCGACCTGGAGCACTTCTTCGACGGCTATCGCGACCATCCCGACTACGCCAAGAAGGTTTTGCAGGTCGGCTCCGACGCCGGCGCCGACTTCCTGGTCCTCTGCGACACCAACGGCGGCACCCTTCCGGCCGAGGTCGGCACCATCATGGACGATCTTCCGCAGAACACGCTAGCGCCTCTAGGTGGCCATTTCCACAACGATTGCGGCACCGCCGTTGCCAACTCACTGACCGCCGTGGATCACGGCGCCTCCCAGATCCAGGGGACCATCAACGGCTGGGGTGAGCGCTGTGGCAACGCAAACCTCTGCGTATTCGTGCCGAACGCCGTGATCAAGAAGGGCTACCAACCCGCGGTCGCGCAACATCTGCACCGCCTGACGGAGCTCTCTCGCTTCGTCGCGGAGAAGGCCAACATTATTCCAGACCGCCGCCAACCCTACGTCGGCGACGCCGCGTTCAGCCACAAGGCGGGTCAACACGCCGACGTGGTCTCCAAGGCCGCCCACCTCATGGAACACACCGATAGCGCCCTGGTGGGCAACACGCGACGCATCCTGCTCTCCGAGCTTGCCGGCAAGTCCACCGTGGTGAATCACCTGCAACGCTACGGTGAGTTCAGCAAGGGATCCCCCGAGGTCGCGACCTTGATCGAGCAACTCAAAGTACGCGAAGCCGATGGCTACGAGTACGAGGCGGCGGAGGCATCCTTCGATCTTCTCATGCGCCGCGCGATCGGGCGCTACGTGCCACTCATGGACTTGAAGAACTATCACCTCGAGTCCTACAAGACCTGGGAGGCCCCGTCGAAGACGGTAGCTCGGATCTTCATGCGCTCAAAAGGACACGACATGATGGGCGCAGCTGTGGGCGTCGGTCCCGTGGAAACGCTGGACGCCGCCTTCCGGGACGCACTGGAGCACCACTACCCCTTCATCTCTCGGATCTCCCTTACCGACTACCGCGTCCGCGTCCTGAACCCGGAAAGCGCGACCGCGGCAAAGGTGCGCGTTTTCATTACGTCCACGGACCACACCCAGTCATGGGACACCGTCGGAGTGCACGAGAACATCGTAGAAGCCTCCTGGGAGGCCCTCGTCGAGAGCATGGAGTACTACTACAACAACTACGTGCTCGAGGGCGATGAAGCCGAAGAGGCCGACACCCTTCCGGATGAACAGCCCACCCGGCGCAAGGCGGCGACGGCGCATAGCTAACGAGCACCGGTGGCGCGGGGTCCCCCGCGCCGCGCCGCGCCGCGCCACCGCGCTTGACGTATGCCTCGCCTTGGTGAAAGCCGAGCGGCCACGTCCTAAGCCGCACCGTCATGCTTGCAGGATGCTCCCTGCACAGGTAGGCTCCCCTGGGGGTATACAGTGATCAACCATGTCGTCGGCTTCTTCTCCTCCTGGATCGTCTACTCGGTGGTGCTCCTGCTGCACCTGCTCCTACCGGCGCGGTGGCGTGAGGGCTATGTTCGGGATCCGTCGACCGGAAGGCCATACGAGTACCGCATCAACGGCCTAGCGGTCATGCTCGTTGCTATTGCCGTCTGGGCACTGCTCGGATACTTCGGCATGGTACCGTTTCAATGGCTCTACATGCACCGTTGGTCGGGCCTCGCCGGGGCGGTGGTGCTCGGGATGGTATCGAGTCTCGTACTCGTCGGTGGGGCCCCGGCCGTGAGGGAGAGCTTCATCGCGGACTTCTTCCTGGGCCGGCGCTTCAGCCCCCAGTTTCTCGGCAATCGGATCGACGCGAAGATGTTCCTCTACCTCGTGGGCGCCACCATGCTCGCCCTCAACATCCTCTCTTTCGCGTCGTACCACTTCGCCACCCACGGCCGATCCGTCCCGGTCACGCTCTACACCGCGCTCTTTTTCTGGTTCCTCGTTGATTACATGACCTTCGAGCGCGTCCACCTCTACACCTATGATCTCGTTGCCGAGCGTGTCGGATTCAAGCTCGTTTTCGGATGTCTGGCCTTCTACCCCTACTTCTATCTCGTTGGACTCTGGGCTGTCGCCGACAGGCCCCCCTCCGACGTGTCCCTACTCTTTCTGATCGTTGCCGCGACGGTTTTCTTTACCGGCTGGACCCTCGCCCGCGGTGCGAACATGCAGAAGTACGTCTTCAAGCGAAACCCCGAGCAGCCCTTCCTCGGCATCATTGAGCCGGAGGTAATCTCCGACGGGAAGCGGCGGGTGCTCTGCAGCGGCTTCTGGGGACTCTCGCGGCACATCAACTATCTCGGCGAGGTGTTGATGGCCGGCGGCCTGACCCTCGCGCTCGGCTACCCCGGCGCGGTGATCGCATGGCTCTACCCGCTCTACTACGTCGCCCTGCTCAGCACTCGCCAGGCCGACGACGACCGGCGTTGCCACGAGAAGTACGGGCAACTCTGGGAGCAATACGAGAAGAAGGTTCCGTGGCGGATCATTCCGGGGATCTACTGAAGGATGGGCACAAAAAAGGCCGGCCACACCGGCCGGCCTTTCTCTTTTTGCGGTTAGCCCCTAGGGGAATCGAACCCCTCTTTGAAGACTGAGAATCTTCCGTCCTAGCCGATAGACGAAGGGGCCAGGTGCATCTTCCCGGGGAGGACTTGAACCCCCACAAGCAGAACCAGAATCTGCTGTGCTACCATTACACCACCGGGAACCGCGTTTTTGTGCAGCCAGTAAGCTACTAGCTTTCTAGAACCGTGTCAATACTGTGGAGCCGGCGGCCCACGAAGCGCAGCGACGCAGCGGCGAAAGAGCGCCCACCCTACTCGCTGTCGTAGTCAATCAATGTATGGACGTCGTAACCGTTGAGGACCTTGTGATAATTCAAGAATGGAAGGCCAATGACGGCGAAGATGCCGACCACTTCCGCCCCCGCTTCGGTAATGATGTCGGCCGTTGCCCGGAGGGTTCCTCCCGTCGCAATGAGGTCGTCAACAATCACAATTCGGTCGTGCGCATTCACGTCCTCTTTGTGGACCTCAACAATGTCGTGACCGTACTCAAGGGCAAACTCTTTCCGGTAGGTCTGCCCTGGGAGCTTGCCGTTTTTCCGCACCAGAATGAGGGGGCGCCGCATTTTGTACGCAAGCGGCGAGGCGAAGACGAAACCGCGGGCATCGATAGCCGCAAAGGCGTCGATCTCCTTGTCCGCATATTGCTCGGCAGCTCGATCAATACAGTACGAGAAGGCCCTCGGGTCCATCAGCACGCCGGTTATGTCGTAGAAGAGAACGCCCGGCTTCGGGAAGTCCGGTACCTTTCGAACAATCTTGTCCAGGTCAATCGTTTCACCCATTACAGGCAAGAGGCTATCGGAGTGACCAGAGGGTGTCAATCTTGAAAATGACATGCCCATCATCTACGATAAGCTGCTTATGACAACGGTGATCCCGGTAGCGAGCGGCAAAGGCGGCGTCGGCAAGACCATTCTCACGGCAAACCTCGGTGTCTTGCTGGCCCGTGCCGGGAAGGCCGTCGTCCTGGTGGACCTCGACCTCGGCGCGTCGAATCTCCACACCTGTCTGGGCGTGAAGAATACACACCTCGGTATCGGCAATTACGTCTACAAGCAGACCGAAACCTTGGAGTCGCTCCTGGTGGAAACCACCTTCCCGCGGCTCTTTCTTATCCCGGGTGATTCTCTGTTGCCCGGCACCGCGAATCTGCCCTTCTTCAAGAAACAAAAGATTGTTCGCGAGCTCTCTAATCTGGTTGCAGACTTCGTGCTTCTCGATCTGGGAGCCGGGTCCAATTACAACACGGTGGACTTCTTCCTCACATCTTTGACAGGACTCATTGTCGTAACACCGGAAACGACCTCCATACTGAACGCCTACTCCTTCATTAAGACCGCCCTCTTCCGGATGCTTCACCGCTCCTTTGCCCCGCGCAGCCGAGAACGGAACGTCATCGACGAGTTCAGCGCCGGTCGGTTGGAAGGAAGCGATACCACCATTCAGCGGCTGGTCACTCTTCTCGGGGAGGTGAGCGAAGACGCCCGGCGCATCGCCCAGACGAAGCTGGATGCGTTCCTTCCACGGATTGTCGTGAACATGGGCCGACACCAGGGAGACTTGGAGCTCGGAGCGAAGCTCCGCCGCATTGTCCGGCGCAACCTCGGCATCGACATTGAGTACATTGGCTTCATAGCACATGACGACAACATTGGCCTTTCGGTGGCAAAGCGCCACCCCTACGTCGACAGCGCCCGAGAAAGCCCATTCGCGCGGTCCCTCGGTGCCACGGCGGCCCGTCTCATCCACACGCCCGTCCCCGGCACACCACAACTCTTCGAGGACGATGAAGACTTGGCGGAAATCGCCGAGGAGATGGTATCACGCTGATCCGCGACACGCGCCGTGCCGCAGGGAGCGCGTACGCACTCGCCCTTAGGGATAGCGCCGGCGAAAGCCGGTGACCCGCGGAAGCACGTCCAGACTGAGATCCGCAGCGCCCTCCGCCTCGAGGACGTGGTACCCCAAACCGCCGATCATGGCGGCGTTGTCGGTACAAAGCGCGCGGGAGGGAATTGATACATCCACGCCGGAGCGACCTTGGAGCGACTCCCGCAGATAGGTGTTCGCCGCCACTCCACCGCCGACGGCAACCCGGGAGATCCCGGTATCCTCCACGGCAAGCCGGAGGCGATCCAGGATCATGTCGATGGCAGCTTGCTCGAAGCTCGCCGCGAGATTCTCGTTACTCTTCTCGAAATCGCGGTTCCAGAAGTGGTCGAGTTGATTCACGACGGCAGTCTTGAGCCCGGAATACGAGACATCGTAGCGGTGCTCACCCTTGTGAAGTCGCGCCGTGGGAAATGAGAAGGCGCGCGCGTCGCCCCTCCGCGCCAGCCGGTCTATCACCACGCCCCCGGGGTAGCCCAGACGGTGGAACTTTGCAACCTTATCGAAGGCCTCGCCGCAGGCGTCATCAATAGTGGTGCCGAGGATCTCCATCTCCAAGGGACCGCGAACCACCGCAATAATCGAGTGCCCGCCGGATACCACGAGCCCCAAATAGGGGTACTCCACACGCGCCTCGAGCTGAACCGCGTACATGTGCGCAAGAATGTGGTCCACCCCCACATATGGAACCCCCAGGGCAAGGCTCAAGCCCTTCGCGAAGCTCAAGCCCACCACCAGGGAGCCCGCCAACCCGGGCCGGTTGGTCACGGCAATTGCATCGATCTCATTGGGATCGATGCCGCTTGCTTCCAGCGCCTCACGGTACACCGGTATGACGAGCTCGACGTGCATCCGGGACGCGAGCTCGGGCACAACCCCGTCAAAGGGTGCGTGGGCGGCAATTTGAGATGCTACGCTGTTTGAGAGAATTTCGGTACCGTCGCGGACAAAGGCTACTGCACACTCGTCGCAGGAGCTCTCAATTCCACAGATCGTCATCCTGCGGTCCAAGGACGAGATCGGAGAGGTGGTGAAGATCGAAACCCTCGTCTTGAATGAAGGGGTACATCTCTTCGAGGACTTCGGCGACCTCAGTCACCATGACGTGGCCAATGAGGACCGCGTGCCCTCGCTGCCGGGCAATATCCATGCCCTGCTCTAGCGCTTGTCGAATGTAGTCTCGGTTGGGCTCGTTGTCCAAAAACACGTGTCGCTCCGCGAATGAAACTTGATGCTTCTCAGCCATGGCTTTTCCCACCGTCCGCGCCGTGGTGCGGCTATCGAGAAAAAACAGCTCCCGTCCTTTAAGGTACCGCAGTACCGCCTCCATCGTCTTCTCGTCGGCGGTAGCTTTGGATCCCATATGGTTGTTCACACCTACAACGCCGGGAACGGAAGCGAGGTTGTCGGCAATTCGCTTCTCGATCTCCTTGCCCTCGAGGCTCGTGAGAATCGCTCCGGCGCCGGGATCATTCCCGTTGCTCGCTTCCATGGGGAGATGGAGGATCGCTTCCTGTCCCGCAGCTGCAATTCGGCGTGACGCCTCGTTAGAGTAGGGCCGCTGAGGCAACACGGCGAAGGTAATAGGAATCCCCAGGGAAAGGAAAGGGTCGAGCTGTTCGAGACTGTTTCCCACATCATCGATTACGACGTAGAGAGGGATTCGTTCGGCCTTCGGGGAGGGCTTTTCCGGCACCTGAGGGGGCGTCGGCGCGCGCTTGTCCCCCTCCCGGTCGAGCCCGGATACTGAGGGTCCCCCTCCCCCGGGTTCGAGCATTTCATCCTTCGGGTAGGTCTCGGTTGGGCCCCCGCCCTCCGCCTCAGGCGCGGCCGTCGGCGTCTCGGCGGAGACGGGATCTCGGCCACCATTAACGTTGAGTCCGACGACGAGCCCGAGGACGCTGCCAACCACGAACGTGGCAGCCGCGACAACGAGCACCAGTCGTACGGTGCCGTTGGGTCCCGCCGGGGTGCTGCGCTTTGCGGAGGATTTCTTCGAGGCGGATTTGGAGGCGGACTTAGAGTGCCCGCCCCGAGTCGTTTTCTTGGGAGAAGTCGTCTTGCGTTTCTGCGCCACCGAAAGCCTCTAGTCCATTACGTACTCACGTAGGACATCGGCCTCCTGGCGCAGTCTCTTGAGAGCCCGGATCTCAATCTGTCGCACCGTCTCCGGGGAAATCCCCATCTCTTCGCTTATGCTCTTCAGGGTATGCTTCTTGCCGCCGACGAAGGCAAAACGATGCAAGAGGATCTGTCGCTCGCGCTCCTTCAGGCGGTCGAGAAACCGCAGTGTCTCCTCGCGCATGGAGTCTTTCATCAGAACCGCGTCCGGTGAATAAGAGTAGTCTTCAAAGACGTCGTGAAAGGTTCCGCTGTCTTCATCATTGATCTCGCTGTCGAGAGATACCATGGTGTTCGCGAGCCCGCAGATCTTTTCCACTTCAGCGCAGTCGAGACCGACCTCTTTTCCTATTTCCTCGTTCGTAGGTTCTCGCATGAGTGACTGGCTGAGAACCGTCTGGGCGCGCTGTATCTTTCGAAGCGCGTTTTCCTTCCGGTGGGGAAGTCGAATGGGCCGTCGCTTGTTGCTCAGAGCGCGACTGATTGCCTGTTTGATCCACCATGACGCGTAGGTACTGAAGCGTACGTTCTTTCGATAGTCGTATTTCGATGCTGCCCGAATGAGGCCGAGGTTGCCCTCCTGGACAAGGTCGAGCAGCGCCACATCGGTCGTCAGGAAGCCCTTGGCAATCTTGACGACCAAACGCAGATTTGCCTCGATCAGACGCTGTTTCGCCGCATCGTCACTGCGCTGAATGCGCTTGGAGAGCTCGATTTCCTCCTCGAAGCTCAACAGAGGTGTCCGCTTTATCTGGTCGAAGTACGCCTGCAGGGTTTCGTTGTGGTAGTTACCGTCGTGCTTAGCCATACGCTACTCCTCTACAGAAATAGAAGCAATCGCCGTGCCAAGCACTTGGGGCCAAAACTCATTGTGTAAGTTGTTCTATTATAGGTCTTTAAAAATCAGCCAATAAGAGCGGCGGGAAATGGGCGGGAAACTGTATTTTTTTCTGTACAACTCGTTCGACTGAATTCACAAAATACTACGGTATTGGTCGACAATCATGTCCGCAATGCCCAGGTCACCTTGTTCCGCGATCTTGGCCGCGTACTCCTCGTAGAGCATGTCCTCGAAGTACTCCTCGGCCATTCCCCCATCGAGAAGCCGGTTTTCCTTATTCAGTGTATCACGCATTGAAGAGAGCATCTGCTCCACAAAGAGCGCTTCAAACTTGCCGGCTACGTCCTGGAGCTCCGAGAGGCTCCGGGCCGACGAGGCCGCATCCGCGGTGGCGCCTTCACGACCTGCCGTAGCCTTTGCACGCCGTGCAAGGCCTTCGGTCCCCTGAGTCTGAGAACGCGAAAGCGCCGCCTGCGACCGATCAAATGCCCCAATAGTTGTCAAATCCACGCTTCCACCTCCCTTCGTGTTACCGCTTCAGATTGTTGGCAATGCCAAGCATGGTGTCGGAGGTCTGTATTGCCTTCGAGCTCATCTCGTAGGCGCGCTGCGCAACGATCATGTTCACCATCTCGTCGACCACCTGCACGTTCGATTCCTCGACAAACTTGTGCAGCGTTTCGCCCATGCCGTCGAATCCGGGACGGCCGCCAATGGCGTCCCCCGATGCCGGTGTCACGGTGAAGAGGTTTTCCCCTATTGCGCGAAGACCGGCGGGGTTCACAAATCGATAGAGTTGCAACTGCCCCACCTCAATCGGCTCGTCACTCTCGGGGACCTTCACGGTCACGCGGCCGTCCTCGGAAATGTTGACGCTCTCACGAATGAAGCTGTCGGGAAGCGTGACCTCGGGAAGCAGTCGGTAGCCGTTAGCGGTCACGAACTGCCCGTTGGAGTCGATCTTGAAGGTTCCGTCCCGCGTATAGGCGAGTTGCCCGTCGTATCGGAGTACCCGGAAGAAACCTTCGCCGTTGATGGCAATATCCCCGACGTTCCCGGTCTCTCGAACCGAGCCCTGCTCGAAGAGCTTCTGCGTTGCCGACACGCGGGTACCGTGACCCACCTGCTCCCCCACCGGGACCAGCGTCTCCTCCGTTGCCGGAGTGCCGGCGGTACGCCGCGTCTGGTACAGGAGGTCCTCGAAATCCGCACGGTTTCGCTTGAAACCCACCGTGTTGACGTTGGACAAGTTGTTCGAAATCGTGTCGATGTTGAATTGCTGCCCATTCATTCCCGAGGCAGCGCTGTACAGCGACCTAATCATGTTCTATCTCCTCACCTAGAGCCGCAAGACGCGGTTCAGAAGCAGTCCCGTGCTGTCGTCTTCGGCGCGGATGACCCGCTGGTTCGCCTCGTAGGCGCGGTTCACCTCGATCATCTCGACCATCTCATCGACGGGGTTCACGTTCGCCGTCTCCAGAAATCCCTGCTCCACCTGCGGGCGTTGAAGGCCGTTCAGGATCTGTGCCGCCCCGGATTCCCAGGTGCTTTTCCACATGCTCGAGCCCTGCTTCTCCAGGTAGCGATCGTTTCGGACGTTCACAATACGCAAACGGTCGACCTCGCTGGTCTGCTCCCACTGATTCTCGTTTTCACCGACCAGCCGGTTTTCCAGCTCGGCGTAAACATCGTTCTGAAAGACGACACCCTCTTTATCAATGCGGAAGTTGTTTTCTTTGATCCGGATGGGCCCGTCTTCGCCGAGAACGGGAAACCCGTCCTTGGTGACCAGGAGCCCCTCCGGACCCAGGTGAAAGCTGCCGTTACGGGTGTATCGCTCGCCGTTGGGCGTCTGAATGGCAAAGAAGCCTTCTCCGTCGAGGGCCAGGTCGAAGGGATTGCTCGTCTCCTCCAGGGGGCCCTGCTCGAATATGGTGTACACTTCATTCTGCGCGACGCCGGTACCGAGGCGCCCCACTACCGGGGCCGTGTCGATGGAGCCGATCGGATCCCCCTTAAAGGGCACCCGCATGACGCCGTCGTCGTTGAAGCGGCGGAGAAGCATTTCCGGAAAAGCCTTGTGGACCGATGTGTCCCGCTTATACCCATGGGTATCGACGTTCGCCAGGTTGTTCGAGATGGCGTTGAGTCGGTGCTGCTGTGCCATCATGCCGCTCGCACCGGTGTACAGGCCACGTATCACGGTTCCCTCCTAACTCTTATCTCGATTATCGGTGGGCGGCGCCGGAGCTTAATGGGGAGGATGGGTGTTTGTGCGTGCACCGGCCATGGGGTCTTGCCGACCGCGGCGGACCTTCGCTATACTCCTCGGCACACGCCAGGATAGCTCAGTGGTAGAGCAGCTCACTCGTAATGAGCAGGTCGTCGGTTCGAATCCGACTTCTGGCTATTCCAGTTGTTGCAGCGTGAAGAGTTAGGGCGGGTTTGATAGCGAATCGGTCAATGCGACACCACCCTTCTGTTCTGGATGAATGTAGTTTGCGCGAACGTTCCGTGGAATCGCGCCATCGTCACCGGCACAACAACCATGCACTCCTCTTCTCCTGTGCCAAGGGAATGGTCGTCGCTCGACTCGCGCCAAAACTAACGCGGTAGACGCCGAACATGGCCTACGCCGGCGGGGAACAAGATGAGTGCATCGTCAGTATCACACCGTAGCTGCGCGTCTGGGTCCCGCAGCACGAGTACCGCAGGTGCCATCTCAGCAACAATTCCCGGGCGCGGCAGCCCACGCAGGGCGGAGCGGCCGGTTTTTCGGGCCGCGGCAGCCCGGGGCCGGCCGCGTGTTCCGCGCACCCGCCAGTGTCGCTCGGTAACTTGTAATATTTTAGGCCCAATTTGATACAAGTTATGTACTATTTTAGACCTAATACTTTACAAAATAGGCCGGCAGGGGCATACTGTAGCCGTGTTCATCCGTCGCCGTCTGCAGTACGCTCTCGAAAACTGGTACCGCTCCGACAATAGAAAGCCTCTTGTGCTACGCGG
>CAYPTH010000004.1:0-55402 GCA_964413635.1 uncultured Spirochaetaceae bacterium | reverse complement strand
GCGGCAAGTGGCTCTTCTTCGACAACATGCATTTCGAATATCGACCGGAGTCGATCATCTTGGCGGAGCGACGCGACCGCGGATGAATTGGGGTCCAATAGACTTCGCTCTGTTCATTCCACCCCCGGCGGATGCTACACTGCAGGCTATCCGGGAGGACATCATATGGACGGCCAGCTCATTCTCGCCGCGCTTGGTCCCGCTACATCCGCGGGAGCAGCGGGAGCAGCGGGGGCAGCGGGCGGCAGCGTTGTTGGGCTGATTCTCTTCATTGCCCTGGCCCTGGGCTTTTCGTTCCTCTGCTCCATCCTGGAGGCGGCGCTCCTGAGCACCTCGCCATCGCACATTGAGCAGCTTGCCCGGCAGGGGCGGCGATCCGGAATGATCATGCGCCGGCTGAAGGACAATGTCGACCGCCCAATCTCCGCAATTCTAACGTTGAATACCGTTGCTCACACCGTCGGCGCCGCCGGGGCCGGCGCGCAGGCGGCGCGGATCTTCGGCTCCACCTATACGGGAATTATCTCGGCCCTGCTCACCCTGGCAATCCTGGTGCTCTCGGAGATCATCCCGAAGACGCTCGGGGCGGTGCACTGGCGCAGCCTCACTCCCTTTACCGCCTACACAACCCAGGCGTTGACGAGGATTCTCCTTCCTGTGGTATGGATTCTCGAGCGCATTACCGCCCTCATCAAGGGCGACCGTTCCGGCGCGACGATCACCCGGGGCGACATTGCGGTTCTGGCCAAGCTCGGGAGTGAGGAGGGCACCCTGGGCGAAGAAGAGGGCCGCGTCATGAACAACATGCTCAGCCTCCAGGGCGTTGCCGTGAACACCATCATGACCCCCCGCACCGTCGTGACCGCCTTCAACCGCAAGACAACGGTCAGTGAGGTGCTGACGCAGTTCAAGACGCTCCCCTATTCGCGCCTGCCGGTCTTCGACGACACCATTGATGCCGTCACCGGCTACGTCCTCCGAGCGGACATCCTTCAGGCCGCCGCCGACGATGAGCACTCGAAGAAGCTGCGGGAGCTCGAGAAGCCGATTGTCCGGTTGAGCGAGAAGGGCTCGGTTGTCGACGCCTTGCGCGCCATGGTGCAGCAGCAGCAGCATATCATCGTCGTCCAGGACGAGTACGGCGGTACAGCCGGCATTGTTACCATGGAGGACGTCTTCGAGTCGCTCTTGGGTCTGGAGATCTTGGACGAGACCGATGTTGTCCGGGACCTGCAGGTACTTGCGCGGGAGCGCTTTAAGCGTTACCACGGCAAACTGCCCGAGGAGATCGACGAGCCCGAAAGGCCGGCGGGGGACCCCGGCGGCGAAGAAGGCCCTGCCGACGAGGAGCCACCCCGCGACTAGTCGATCAGCTTTCGCTTCAACCTCGTGATTCCCCACCACCCAATGCCGAAGGTCACGACGAGCATGTAGGCCAGATCGAGAAGCATGATCGCCTCGTACTCGCCCATGGCAAAGCCGCGAACAATGCGAACCGGGTGCGTGAGGGGCAGGATCTCCGAGATCGGCCGAACCACCGCCGGGAGATTCTCCACCGGGAAGACCACACCGGCAAAGAAGAACATGGGGGAGATGAAGCCTGAGAAGAAGAAGTTGAACTGATTGATATTGGCGACCAGGGAGGTCATGAGAAAGCCGATGGCACCGAACATGGTTCCGGTGAGGAAACCCACGAAGGGGGCGATCAGCGTGGCCCCGAGGGGAAGAATGCCAAAAGCCGCCGTGATGATCAGCACCGACAGCGTGAAGACGAAGCCCTTCGTCCCGGCCCAGAGGATCTCGCCAATCAGAAGATCGTTCGCTGTGATCGGCGACCCGAGCATCCCATCGTAAACCTTGTCAAACTCCAAGCGAATGTAGGTGCCGAAGCTACACTCGAAGGCGGCGGTGAACATGGCCGCGGTGATCATGAGCCCCGACGCAAGGTATTCGATGTAGGGTACTCCCTCCATTGCCGGTACGTACTGGCTCAGTCCGAGCCCAAGGCCCACCAGAAAGATGAGCGGCTCGAGAAAGGGGGGCAGGGCGTTGCTGATCAGGTTCTTGGAGTAGACGCGAACGTGGCGGAACCAGACGCTGTAGATGCGGTGAACGAAGGAGGGGCGCCGGGGATTCAGCTCCCGCAGGTTGCGCATCCCCGGCCCGGGGTCCTGAAGCGGCGCTTCGACTCCGCCCGCTCCTCCGCCGGGGGCGCTTCCGTCTCCCGACTCGGTGATCGTCCTATTGCTGCTCATTCAGGCTCCTTCCGGTGGTGCGCAAGAAGAGGTCTTCCAGATTGACCTGCCTGAGGTAGTACTGGCCTGGGATGAGGACCTGCGTCATCCTCCGGAGTAGATCCAGGTCGTTGCTGTAGTAGAGGAGGCGAGACTCCGAGCCCTCCCTCCTGAGCTTGCCGTTCCCACCCACGGACTCGACCGATTGCGCCAAGGACGTGTCGAGCACCTCGAGGACGTGCTCTTCCATGTACTCTTCCAATAGCGCCTGCGGAGCCCCTTCGACCACCTTCCTGCCCCGGTCCATGATGATAATGCGATCCGACATCTGATACGCCTCGTCCATGTAGTGCGTCGTCAGGAGAATCGTCACGCCCTCCCGCTTCAAGTCCCGGATCTTGTCCCAAATGAGGTGGCGGACCTGGGGGTCCAATCCCGTGGTCGGTTCGTCCAGTATCAGGAGCGAGGGATTGTTCAGGAGAGACCGGGCAATAATGAGGCGGCGCTTCATGCCGCCGGAGAGCTCCTTCACCTTCGACTTCCGCTTTTCCCCGAGCTCCATGAAGTCGAGGAGGTAGTCCACGCGCGGTCTCGCCTGCGTCCAGGGGATCCCGTACAAGGTGGCGAAGATGCGCAGGTTCTGGACAACGTTGAGCTCGACGTCCAGACTGTCCTCTTGGGGCACGACGCCGCTGCGGGTCTTGATCTGCAGCTCGTGCGTTCGGGGGTCCAGGTCGAAGACCTGGATCCTCGTGTCGGGGCGAATGTCGGGCTTTGCACGACCATAGAGGGTCTTCATCATGGTCGTTTTGCCGGCACCGTTTGGGCCGAGAAAGCCAAAGCAGGTTGACCGTTCAACTGTGAATGAGAGGTCGGTCACGGCCTGTACGTCTTTGTAGGACTTGTAGAGGTGTTCCACTTCGATCAGATTCTGTAACACGGAGGAGAAGATACCGCATTGCCGGGGATCGCGGAAAGCGCTGATCTCCTGCGCCCTTTGTGCTATTGTCCCTATCAATCTGGAGGCTTCGGATGAAACGAGCAGGCATCCTTATTGTCACGGTTGCATGGCTGATACTCCCCACGATCGCGTTCGGCCAGGAGACGGTACTTCGCAGCGACGGGTCGCTGGAGGGCGGTGACCAAGAGCTCGACGGCGCACCGATAGACTGGTACACCATTGACCTCACTGAACCGGGGCGCGTTCTCGCCCACGCCGTGTCGGTCGATTTCGAGCCCCGGGTCGTGATTCGCAGGACCGAGGCCGGCGCGAGCTCCGACGCCGCCTCCAACGGCAGCCGCGGCAGCGCGACGCTCTCGGCCTACGTAGCCGAGGCAGGTGAGGTCGAAATAGGCGTCACCGCCGTCGTCGAGGAAGCTTCGTCGACCGCGCCGCGCGGCGGCTACAGCGTCCGCGTCCTTCGCCAGGACGCGCCGGATGCCCTGAACATTGGGGAGACTCGCCGGGGCAGCCTCGAGGCCGGGGATGAACAGCTTCCGGATCAGCGCTTCGTTGACTGGTATCCCTTGGCGATCGACGGTGAAAAGCGCGTCTTCATTTCCGTGTCCTCAACCGACCTGGACACATACCTCTTTCTCCAGAAGCCGGACGGCACGACACTCGAGAACGACGACTATAACGATTCCAATGCGGGAATTACCTATACCACCGACGGTCCGGAAGTCTTGCAGGTCGGCGTCAGTAGCTACTCCGCCGAGGAATCCGGCCAGTACGACGTCTCCGTCGCCGAGCTTTCGCTTCCCCGGAAGATCGACATTGGCCAGACCGTAATTGGGCGGTTGGACTCCGAGGACGCCCCTCTCGGGAACACGGACGCCTACTCCCTTTCCGGTAATCCCGGGGCGCTTGCCGTCGTGCGCCTCAGCTCGAGCGACTTCGACACCGTCTTGGAGCTGCGCACGCCGGACGGCACGGTGCGTGAGAACGACGACGCCCCCGGCGATACAACGAACTCCCAAATCTTCCACGCCTTCGAGGATACACGCCCCGTCGAGATCGTTGTGCGTTCCTTCGGCGGAGACGGCGAAGGGAAGTACGAGCTGTCGATCCTCAACTTCGTGAGCGAGGATGGCATTGAGTCGGTTTCCGACGGTCAACAGATCGACGACGGTCAACGGATCTCCGCCATTCTCGACCAGCAATCTCCCCATCGCGACGGCAGGCCCTACCATCGCTATACATTCCAAGCCGAGCAGGACCGACGCCTGCGGGTCACCGCGGAGTCACAGTTCTTTGACACCTTTCTCACGGTGATCTCGCCGAGCGGAACTCGCTTCGAAGATGACGACGGGGCAGGCGGCACCGACTCGCTGGTCGACATGCAGGCGCCCGAGAGTGGAACCTACGAGCTGATTGTCTCCACCTTCTCGCCATCCGGAATCGGTCCCTACGCGGTGCGCTTCGAAGAGGGCGACCGCGTGTCCGTCATCGATCTGATCGAGGCGACGCTGAACGACTCTAGCGCGCGCCGCGACGAGCAAGGACGGCTGGTTGCCGAGCACAGCTTCTCCGGAGCAACGGGTCAGGAGGTAACCATTGAGGCGCACTCCGACGAGTTCGATACCCGTATCTCCCTCGAGGATCCTAGCGGCACCGTCATTGCCGAGAACGATGACTACGGGAGCGGTACCGACTCGCGGATTATTCAGACGCTCAACCAGGAGGGAACCTATACGGTGCGCATCTCCGGCTACTGGGAGGATTCCGAAGGTCGCTACTCCTTGACCATCTCCGAGTAGGAGCCCGCGCATCTTTGCTTGCCGTCGAACCGAACGCTTGTTAGATTCTCCCGAGCACCAGGAGGGAGAGGATGCACGCAATCGTTCGATCGGTCGCCGGCTTTGCCGGTCTCACATTTCTGTTCTTCGCCGTGGCGGGCTGCGCCCCGGCGACCAGCCCGTCGAGCTCCACCGACAGCTCCCAGGGCGGCACCGTTCCACAATCAACGGATCGTGCGGAAGTTGCCCGCGCCCTTGCGGTGGAAGCGGTCGAGCTCTCCCGGGGTCCCTTCATTGATCCCGTTCGCACCTCCGGCACAATAGCCGGGACGCGAGAAGCCGTAATCGTCTCGGAAACCCAAGGGATCATGGAAGAGGTGAGCTTCTCCCTCGGCGACACCCTTGAAGCGGGAGAGGTTCTCGTCTCCCTCGACAGTTCGATCCAGCGCCTCAGCCGTGAGCAGGCGGCTGCGCAACTTCGAAGCGCCCAGTTAGAGCTCGACACGACGCGGCGCCTCGTAGAGCAGGGTAGTGCCTCAGAAGTGCAGCTCAGTCGCGCCGAGGCGGCCGCCCGTGGAGCCGAGGCGGCCTATGAGCAAGCAAAGAAGGCCTTCGACGATCGCACGATCGAGGCGCCCTTCTCTGGTCGTGTCGCCTCCAAGGGGCAGGGAATCGACCCCGGCAACTTTCTGGCGGCGGGGACGCAGATCGCCCGGATTATCGACACCTCGCGGATGCAGGTAACTGTGACGGTGGGCCAGCGACAAGTGCTCTATCTCCGGGAGGGCGCCCCGGCGCGCATTCAGGTCGCCGGTTGTCCCGACAGCATATACGACGGTGTGGTGAGCGCGATCGCCGCCGGCAGTGACCCCGACACCGGAGGCTTCTCCACCGTAGTCCAGTGGAAGGGTGAGTGCGGTCCCGAGGTTCGCGCCGGCATGACCGCGGACGTCACAATCCAACCTCGAGGGCTTCAAGACGTGCTCCTGGTACCCGCGGGCGCCATTGTCGACACGCCGGAAGGGCCCTACGTCTACCGGGTCGAGGACGGGATCACGCGCCGAAGAGCGGTTGAGATCGCCGAGCGTCTCGGTGACCGGGCGAACGTCGTTTCCGGTGTTGAGGAGGGAGACATCATCGTCACCTCCGCGCTCAGTAAGCTCGAAGACGGCTCGCCGGTGCAGGCGGAAGTCATCGGCACGACTGAGGACCTTCTATGAAGATTGGCCGTCTTGCCGTTCGCAACCCGGTTCTCGTGAACATCTTGATGATTGTGGTCCTGGTGCTCGGCGCCTTCAGCGCGCTCCGACTGCCCCAGGAGCAGTTTTCCGAAATCCCCTTCTTCTTTGTAAACATCATTGTGCCCTATCCGGGCGTTGCGGCCGAAGACGTCGAAAAGAGCGTCACGGTGCCGGTCGAGGACGAGATGCAGGGACTCGAGCGTTTGAGCTCCGTCCGATCGACCGTGCAGGATGGCTTGACCGTCGTCACGCTGGAGTTCGATCAGGGCATCTCCAATGACGAGTTCGAGTCACTCTTGGAGGAGGCGAGGAATCGCTTTCGGAACATCGACCTCCCCGACGACGTTGGGCAGGAGACGATCGACGACTTCTCGACGAACGACTTTCTCCCCGTGATCGAGGTCGTGCTCTCCGGGAACGTGCCGTACGGTGAGCTCAACCGGAATGCCGAGGAGTTGGAATCCCGCATTCGCCGCATTTCGGACGTATCCGGCGTCACGCTGGTCGGTTCCCGGGACCGACAGGTTCTCGTGGACGTGAAGCAACGGCGTCTCGAGATCCTGGGATTGAGCATTAGCGATGTGGTTCAAAGCATCCGCGGTCGCAACGTCAGCATCCCCGCCGGCACCGCCGGCGCGGGGTCGCGCGAATATCTGCTGCGTACGGTCGGCGAGGTTGAGGACTACCGCACCCTGGAGCGGACGGTCGTCCGCGCCGCCGGCGGTGGGGTTGTTCGCCTTGGCGATGTCGCGACGATCAGCCAGGGCTACGCGGACGACGGTGTGTACGCCCGCTACAACGGGGAGCCCTCCATTGCCCTCGACATCGCCAAGGTCCCCGGCGGTAGCTCCGTCGAAATTGTCAACGAGGCGCGCCGCGTGGTGGAGGAGATGCGGGGGGAGATGCCGGAGGGGATCGAGGTCGCCTTCCTCAACGACTCAACCGTTCAGATACGGGACAGCCTCAACGTACTTCTCACCAACGCGCTTCTGGGTCTCGGCCTCGTCGTTTTCGTCCTGCTCCTCTTCGTCGGTCTTCGCAACGCCCTCATGACGGCCATCGGGATCCCGATCAGCTTCGCGATTACCTTCATTATCTTGGAGGCACTCGGGGAGACCCTCAACAGTAACACCCTCTTCGGTCTCGTCCTCGTGCTCGGCCTCCTGGTTGACCACGCCATCGTCATTGTCGAGAACAGCTACCGGCTTCAGCAGGAGGGCCTGAGCAAACGCGAAGCGGCGATTCAAGGTGTCGACCAGGTCATTGGTCCGGTCGTTGCTGCAACGGCTACCACCATTGCCGCCTTCCTCCCGCTCACCTTCCTGCCCGGCGTCATTGGCGAGTTTCTGGCCATTGTGCCCGTGACGGTCGCCGTTGCCTTGGCTGCCTCCAACTTCGAGGCGGGGTTCATCCTGCCATCTCATTATGCGGACTGGCCCGGGGGAGGCAAGGCGGGCTCCCGATCGGGGGTGTTTCAGCGCCTCACCGCGGGAATGCAGCGCGTAATCTCGCCGGTGTATCGCTATCGCGGAGTGGCATTTGCCCTCGCGATTATTGCGAGTGTCGGGGTCTTTTCGCTGGTGCCGCGGATACAGGTGGACCTATTTGACGCTGAAGACTTCTCGCTCTTCTTCATTGAAATCGAGATGCCTCCCGGAACGCCAATTGAGCAAACCGCCGACACCACGGCAAAGTTCGAATCCCGGATGCTACCTCTCATCGGAAACGGTGAAGTGGCGGCCGTCGACACGGCAATCGGCTTCACCTCCGGTCAGACCGAGAACACACGGCAGCCCAACGTCGCCCAGATCACCGTCGATCTCCTGGAACAGGACGAAGGCCGTGAGCGAAGCATTGAGGCGATCATCGACGAAGTCGACGAGCTGGTGGCCGGCATCGCCGGCCCCGAGGACGTGCGCTTCCGAAAGCAGCAAAACGGACCCCCGACGGATCCGCCTCTGGTCTTCCGCCTCTTCGGCGACGACTATGACGACCTAACCGCGGTCTCACGCACAATCAAGCGGCGTCTGGACACGAAGGATGGTGTCTTCAACATTCGCGACAATCTCGAGAATGGGACTCCCGAGCTCAGAGTTCAAGTCGATGAAGACGCCGCCGCCGGGTACGGTCTCAGCACCGAGCAGGTTGGTACCTTTATTCGGGCGAGCTTCGACGGCATAACCGCCACCACCATCTTCGCGGAGAACCAGAAGACGGACGTCGTGGTGCGCTACGATCGGGCACGAGCGCTCCAGCTCACCGACCTCATGAATCTTAAAATCCCGTCGCCCACCGGCAGGCAGATTCCTTTCGGCTCGGTGGCATCAATCGGCGAGGCGCAGTCCTTCGCCTCCATTCAGCGGCTCGACGGCAAGCGCGAGGTGCAGATCGAGGCGGACGCGAGCGACGCAACGGACCTCCAGGCCATGAATCAAGAGATTCAGGCCCTCTTTGATGAGGAATTGGCGGCGCAGTTTCCTAATGTGGAGCTCGAGATCGGAGGAGAGTTCGCCGCCTTCACGGATCTCTTGGTGGACATCATCCGTGTCTTTCTGATTGGCGTATTTTTGATCTACACGATCCTGGCTGCGCAGTTCAAGAGCTACACGCAGCCGATTCTGATTCTGTTCACGATCCCCTTCGCCTTTGTTGGTGTCGTGCTGTTTCTCATAATCTCCGGTACGCCGCTGTCGACGATCGTCATATACGCCGGCATTGCGCTGGTGGGAATTGCCGTCAACGACGCCATTGTGCTCATCAGCTTTATCAACGACCTGCGAAAGGAAGGCGTGCCCCACCGCGAGGCTGTGGAGCGGGCGGTCCGTACCCGGGTGCGCCCGGTGCTGCTGACATCGTTGACGACGATCGCCGGGCTCACTCCTACGGCAATCGGGATCGGCGGGTACTCGGTGGTGTGGGGGCCAATGGCGGCCACCATCACCTTTGGCCTGATATTCTCGACGGCTTCGACGCTGATCCTGATCCCGTCGATCTACGGTTTGTTCTACGATCACCCCCGGCGCGGGACGGAGAGTCCCGCGTGAGGGCGGGAGGTGCGTCCTACTCCGGTTCAATGTCTTTGCGGCTGAAGGGGTAATTCCGCGTCTTGACGGTGCCGGTGATAATGCTGTCGAGGTCTCGAATGCCGAATGCGTGGGAGAGGATCTTCACGGCTTGGTCGTGGCAGGTGCCGACGAAGACCTGGTAGCCCTCCGTATTGCCGCCGACGGCGGTGCCGGCCAAATAGATGCCGGGCACGCTGGTTTCCATGCTTGCATCGTCGAAGACGGGGGCGTTTCCGCCGGGCTCGAAGTCGGCGCCCAGCGCTTCCAGGACCCCGGTATCTGCCTCGTATCCCGTCGCCAAGTAGACGAAGTCTGAGGCAACGACGGTCCGTTCCCTGCCTATCCCTCCGGATTCGACATTGGCGAGTACCGTCTCTCCAGGGCGCAACTCCACCGGCTGTGTCGCCGGGTAGTAGGCAATGCGGCCCTTCTTGATGAGCAGATTGATCTCCAGGTGGAGCCGGGAGTAGATGTGATCCTCATCCAGCTCGGCACGGCGGTAGCTCAGCGCAACCTGTGCTCCGGCGCGCCAGGCGCGGATGGCCGCTTCCACGGCTGAGTTTCTGCCACCTACAACCAGCAGGCCTTGCCGGAAGTAGTAGTGCGGATGCTCGAAGTAGTGGTCTACGTGGGGCAGATCCTCGCCCGGGATGTCGAGGCGGTGCGGGACCGCCATGTCCCCGGTTGCAACCACGACCTTGCGCACTCGGTAGGTCGCGCGGCTCTCGGGAATGAAGGTGCGCTCCGTGCGGACGGTGAAGCCGCCGGCGTCCCCGGCGCCCGTGTCGTCCCGCTCCACCGCGGTGACCCGCTCGTAGACGTGGACGTTCAGATCCAGGATCTCAACGACGCTGCGGAGATAGGCCAGGTACTCCTCCCGGGACCCGAGCTGCTGGTGCGTGCTCTGCATGGGGATTCCGGCTACGGCCATTCGCTCGGGAGAGCTGAAATACCGCGTTTCCTCGGGCCAGTCGTAGATGGTCTGAGCCACTTGCCCGCCATCGAAGACGAGGGCTGAGATACCCAGACGGCTGCAGGCGCCGGCGATCTCCAGGCCGATTGGGCCCGCCCCAACTACGGCGACATCGGCATCAAAACTCACTCCGCACCCTCCCGGTTCGGGTCGAGACGGAGCAGATCGAAGTCGCTTGCCAGGAGCTCCTCCCGGGTCCAGTAGTGCTCGTGGAACTCAATGTTCTTCCACTTGTTAATGAAGTCGCTGTAGTGGCGGTGGTAGGGGTGTCCGCTCTGACCGGTCGTGTGGACCAGCTTGGAAGTGGTGAGCTCGGAAAGGTCAATTACCTGCCGCATGGATGAGTGGTTTACCGCCTCATAGGGGTCGGCCACGGAGAAGTCGTTCGAGAAGACCTGGTTGAGACCCGAAGGCACCGGGAAGGGGCCGCGATTGAATATGTTCTCGATAATACCGATTCCCGACTCGCCGAAGGTCTGGTTCCGGAAGGTAATGGTGTGGAGCTTCCCCCACTCCCAGCGTTCGGGATTGGTCCCCATGAGCTCATTGCTTCTCACCACTGCCAGCGCCAGTGCCCGGCGGATGATGGTATCCCGCACCTCGGTCACGTCGGGTGTCGTTACGTCGTCCCACCACGCATTCCCCGAGTCGGGGAGGGTGTTGTGGAAGAAGGTGTGCAATCGCGACGTGCCGCCGAGGAGTCGGTTCTTGCTCCACAGCTTCTCGGGGATCTCGTCCTGCAGCGTTTCCTCGACCAGTGCAACGGAGAAGACTGCGTAGAGCGCGGCCCCGGCGGAGTCCGTCTCCATTCGCCCGTCCCAATCGACGAGGATCTGTTGCGCGTCGATAATGTCCTCGGCGGCGACCTCGACGCCCTCGACCTCAACAGTCGTGGCCTCAACGTCGGTAATATAGGGAAGGACCTCGCGATACGGGATGCTCTGGGTGTCGCCCTGCTGCTTCACCACGTCTTCGGCGGTAATGCGCTCGCCGTCGCGCTTCACCATGTCGGAGATGCGCTTTGCTCGATATCCGTGGGCAAAGTCGCTGCTGATCATGTGACGGTAGCGATCCGAGGTTACGGCATTGTTGGCAGTGACGATGTAGTCCTTCTCCGGATTGAAGACGAAGGGCAGCTCCTCAAAGGGAATGAAGCCCTCCCACTGGTAATCATCCACCCAACCGGGAACGGGAAAGGTGCCGTCCCCGGTGCGGCGAATGGGGATCATGCCGGGAGTTTGATAGCCGATGTTTCCCTTCGTGTCGGCGTAGACGAGATTCTGCGCCGGAATGTCGAAGTAGCGTGCCGCCGCTCGAAACTCGCCGAAGTCGCGGGCGCGGTTCATCTCAAAGATGGAGCGGAAGGTGTGGTTCACCCGGAAGGCGGTCCATCTCAGGGAGATCTCGGTGAGCTCGAGGCTCTCCGGTGGGGCGCTCGGCGGAACCACGCCGAATCCGCTGCGCTCATCCTGGGAGCCGTTCGCGTCGGAGATGATGGGGCCGTTCCGAGTCGAGCGAACCACCAGACGCTGCGGTTCCTCACGGCCGGCCACATCGATCTCCTCAACGCGAATGTCCATGTCGCGCCACTGCCCGTTCACCTCGTACTGGTTCGGGTTGTCCGGGTTGATGCGCTCAACGTAGAGGTCCTGTACGTCGGGATTCACATTCGTGAAACCCCAGGCAATGTTCTTGTTGTGCCCAAGAATGACTCCCGGCGTGCCCGCAAAGCTGAATCCCGCCGCGTCGAAGGGGCGGTCGCCCGTCGCGGTGTCGGTGCCGGCGTGAAGCACGACTTCATACCAGATCGACGGCATCTGTACCCCGAGGTGGAGATCCGCCGCCAAGAGGGGCATCCCGCTCTGGGTGCGCGAGCCGCCGATCACCCAACTATTGGACCCGACGTTTCCGCCCCGGCCGAAGGCAAGCGCTTCGAGGGCGGTTTCGCCGCCGACCAAGGTTTCGGCGACGGAGCGGAAGGTTTCGACGGAGTCGGTGGTGGGCCACCCCCGTCCCGCGTCGGCGGTTTCATCGGCACCAACTCCCTGCAGGAATTGGGCGCCGAGAGATTTCTCCAGCTCGTCATCCGAAACAATCACCGGCATCTCGTCTTGCCGGTACGCAGGATAGAACTCGGAAGCTCGCTCACGCCCGACCAGTCCCACGAGATCAATGTGGTCAAGCTCCTGCTGGAGATTTCCGCCCAGGTCCTGGGACATGATCTTCAGCCAGGTGAGACTATTCACCGGCTTCCACGGCTCGATCTCGACGTCAATGCCCTGCAGCGCCAGGATCGTGAATTCCAGGCCGAGCTCGCCGGGCGCGCGCTCCTGGGTGTAGGCGTTGACCCCGGCGGCGTACGCCTCGAGGGCGCGGCGGTTCGACTCCTGGAGAGACTCGTACTCACGCTGCGCGATCTCGAAGAAGCCCATGGTTCGCATGTAGGTGTCGATGCTGAGCGTGCTTTCGCCGAAGTACTCCGAGAGTCGACCTGAGCCGATACGCCGGGAGAACTCCATCTGCCAATACCGGTCTTGGGCGTGCGCGTAGCCCTGGCCGAAGTACATGTCTTCGGTCGTTTCGGCGTAGACGTGGGGAATGCCGCTCTCATCTCGGATGATCTCCACCGGAGCGGAGATGCCGGCAACGGTGGTGACCCCGTCGGTGTCCGGGAAAGGGCGTCGTGTCACCCAGAGTGCGGCCCCAATGATGATCACGACAATCAAGAGCACGACGCCCCCGGCAATGAACCAGCCAAGATACTTCTTCATGATGCTACCTACCGTCTCGTGGGTGTCCTGGTGGTATATCGTGCGGATTTGGATTTGTCAAAGAGCGGAAAGCTGCTGAGGCCTATTCTCCGTCCCACCCTTCCGGAAAGAGCGTCATGTGGACGTATCGCTCTTCGGTGATGTACTTCCGCGCCGCCGCGGCAATCTCCTGCATGGTGATTTGCTCCGCGAGCTCGGGAATTTGGGGTGCCGCGTCTGCCTCGAGATCGTGAAAGTAGAGGTCGCGGATTGCATCGCGCCAGAAGGGATTGGTTTCGATGCTCGTCTCGTAGTCCTGGATCTGTGCCCCCGTGACGCGCTGGAGGTAGTCCGGGCTCAGATCACCATTCTTGATTTCCTCGGCTACTTGGAAGACGTAGTCGGCAAGCTCGTAGGCGCGCTCCGGGGCGGAGAAGTAGGCGACGTGCAGGATCCACTCCTCCCGGGGAACTCGTCCGAGCGTCGGAAATGCACCGACGGCGTAGGTGCCGCTCTGCTCCTCGCGGAGCACCTCCCGGAGGCGGATCTGGAAGATCTCCGCCATGGTGCGCATTCGGTAGTTTTCATCTAGGGACCACTCGTAGGGACCGTGAAAGATGATGGATGTCCGGCTCTGGCTCTCAACGCCCGCCTTCACCGTCTCTTGGACGACGCCTTCAGGACGGCTTACCCCCGGCCTTCCCCACGACTCGTTGCGTGCGGTGGCAGGAAGCGTTGCCAGGTAGCGCTCGACGAGGGGGCGGAGCTCCTCCGGGGAGGCGGCTCCGACAATGGAGAAGGTGAAGTCACCCGTGTCGGCAAAGCGTTCACGATACACCTCGTAGGCGGTTTCATAGTCGATCTCGTCGAGGCGCTCCGTTGTGAGGGGTTGCCGGCGGGGGTGGTCGTTGCCGAGGGTTGCCCGGAGCTCGTCGAAGAACAGCTGGTTGGGATCTTCACTGCGGTTGGCCACTGAGTTTTCGAGTCGCCGCATGTAGGACTCAAAGGCGCCGCGGTCCTCACGCGGGCTCGTAATGTAGAGGTGGGCGAGCTGGAACATCTCCGTCATGTCTTCCGGAGAGGCGCTGCCGCGGATACCTTCGGTCGTCTCGCCAATGAACGGGGCCACCGAGACCGCTTTTCCGGAAAGCTGTTTGCCGAGCTCGACCCGCGTGAAGCTTCCCACGCCGGCGTTTTGGATAATGCTTGGAGCCTGCTCGGCGCTTCGGTACTCCCGGTCGGAAACGACGGAGGTTCCCCCGGGACTGAAGCCCTGCAACAGGACCTGGTCGTTTTTGAAGTCGGTCTGCTTCACCACAACGGTCGCGCCGTTGGACAGGGTCCACTCCACCGCGTCGAGCTCTTCGAGACGGCGCTCGCCGGTGATCCTGCCGGGCTCCGGCTCCTCGGCAATGAGCGGTTCGTCCTTCACCGCGTCCTCGTAGGGGGCAATCGGCTCAGCCTCGACAGCCTCGAGCGCTTGACTGAGCTCGTCTTCGCTGGGAACCGGGTTTTCCGGCTTCTCGACGGCGCTTACCATCACGACCCGGTTGTCCTCCGCCAGGTAGTCGAAGGCGAGCTCATCGACCTCTTCCAAGCGAATATCGGGAAGGAGCCGCTGGAGCAGCGTGTATTCCGCCGCTATTCCCGGAGACGCCTCGGATTCCAGAAAGAGCCGCGTGTACTCGGTGGCGTAGGACTGGGAGTTGGTCTTGTCGCGTTCGTTGTAGGCGAGCTCGTAGGAGCGCAGGAGATCTTGTTTCACCCGCTCGAACTCACCTTCGGTGAATCCGTGGCGCTGGACGCGAAGGGCCTCGCGGACGACCGCTTTCAGTCCCTCCGGAACCCCGCCGGGCTCGACCACGGCGGAGAGGATCTTCACCGACGTCGGTCGCACCAGCCGCCCTTCACCGGCGCCCGCCTGCAGGAAGGGCGCGTTCGGTTCCTGGGAAATCTCGCTGAAGCGACGGTTGATCATGATGGTGAAAAGCGTTTCGAGAATCCCCTGGCGATAGTCCTCCACCGTGTTGAGGTCCTCGGCCGGCCGCTTCGAGTACATGCTGACCGTTGTTGACTGCGCCTCGGGGTCCGATGCAATGGCGTAGAGCGTGCCGCGGTGCGGCGGAATATCGTACTCCATCCGGGTCCGGGGGTCTTGAGGTTTTGGCATGCCGGCGAAGTACTTTTTCAGGAGCCCTTCGATCTCGCTGCGCTCGAAATCACCCACCGCAATCACGGCCATGAGGTCGGGGCGGTACCAATCCTCGTAAAAGCGCCGGATGGTGTCGTGCTCGAAGTTTCGAATGATCTCCGGGTCACCGATGGGTAGACGCTCGGCGTAGCGGGAGCCCTGGAAGAGGATCGGGAGCTGTTCGTCCCGCATGCGCGCTTGGGCGCCGCGGCCAATTCGCCACTCCTCGAGAATGACCCCGCGCTCCTTTTCGATCTCCTCTCCGGAGAAGCTGATTTCGGCGGCCCACTGCTGCAAGACGTGAAAGCCGGATTCCAGCGTCTCGGCGGCGTCGGTCGGGACCTCGAGGTAGTAAACGGTCTCGTCGAAACTGGTATAGGCGTTGATGTC
This sequence comes from uncultured Spirochaetaceae bacterium, assembly GCA_964413635.1. Classification (GTDB taxonomy): domain Bacteria; phylum Spirochaetota; class Spirochaetia; order DSM-27196; family PWMO01; genus CAYFQV01. The sequence goes on along the minus strand of CAYPTH010000004.1, from coordinate 39,819 downwards.
CGGTCCGAACTCCATCCCCAGGCGCTCGAGGAAGGCGACGATCTCGTTGCCGGAGAAGTCTTCCGTTCCGTTGAAGGCCATGTGTTCCGCGAAGTGCGCCAGGCCCTGTTGATCCTGATCCTCGAGGACCGATCCCGCATCCACCACGAGGCGCAGAAAGGCGCGGTTCTCCGGTCGCTCGTTCTCACGGATGATGTAGGTTAAGCCATTTGCCATGCGGCCAATGTGGACATCCGGATTGGTCGGAAGAAGAGATGACCCCGCTTCGGTGGGCTTGTCCGGTACCTCTCGCGTCCCCGTCGCGAATGCCGCCGTTGCAATGAGGAGAAGGAGCACCAGAGCTCCGTACATAGTCTTGCGCATGCCGTACCTCGCCTTGAATCACAGTGATAGCCCCAGTATACGAGGCCCGTGCTTCGAACGTCGACTTTCTCCTGCGTCATGTTTGCCGCGGCGCGGTTCGACTCGTACACTGTCGTATGATCGAATCGAGCTTTCTCCGCGACATCGAGTGGATACGCCGGCACATGCCGCGTACTCGGCGCGCCGTGTCGGCCCTCCCCGACCTTGCCGGGGTGCGGCTTGCATGCAACATGCATCTTGATCCGAAGATGTACCCCTTCATCCACGGACTCATGGAACGGGGCGCCGCCGTGCATTTGACCACCTGCAACACGGGCACCGTAAGCGACCCGCTCATCGAGCGCGTCGGGAATGAAGGCGCCCAGGCCGTCGCCAAGCGCGGAATGTCCCGCGGCGAATGGGCCGGGTCCATTGTGACGGCCCTCGAGTGGGAGCCAACGCATCTTTGCGAAATGGGCGCCGAGCTCACGTCCGCGCTCTTCGGCACCAACCCCCTCCTGCCGGGGCGGCGGCTCATTGATGAGGGTGCAGGCTCTCGCGTTATTGCCGGCATGGAGGCAACCGGATCAGGTATCAATCGCCTGCGGGAGCTCACCGGCCGGGGTGAACGAGATGGGACCGCCGCCGAGGCGGGCGGCGAGCCGGGCTATCCCGTGATCAATTGGGACGATGTCCCGGTGAAGGAGGGCTTGCACAACCGGCACATGGTAGGGATCACCGCCTGGCACACCTTCTTCCAACGAACGGGCCTGACCCTCCACGGAAAGCGGGTGGTCGTCGTCGGCTACGGGTCGGTCGGGCGCGGTGTTGCCGACGCTGCCCGCGCCTACGGTGGGAGCGTCGTTGTGGCGGAGCCCGATGCGGGCAGGGGCTTGGAGGCGCAATTCGCCGGCTACGCCGTGGGGCGATTGCCGGAGGTCGCTGCGGGGGCGGATGTGGTGGTTACCGCGACGGGCCATCCGGGAGTCGTAAACCTCGCGACTGTCCGCGGCCTCGCCGAGGGCGCCTTTCTGTTGAACGTTGGGCACATAGACTACGAGATCGACACTGAGTCGATGGCTCCATTCCGCGGAGAGGAGGTCATCCCCTTCGTCCGGGAGTACGAAATCGACGGCAAAGCGATCTACCTCTTTGCAGAGGGCGCCATGGCGAATCTCTCGGCGGGACGGGGCGACAGCATCAATGCATTCGATGTTACCCTTGCGGTCATGACTGCTACGGTGGGGTATATGGTGGAGACGGACGGTCGCCTCGCCCCCGGCGTTCGTACCCTGCCGTCGGATGTCTGGCGCCGCGCCGTGGAGGGCACGGCGCGTTGATACCAATTGGGTAACATCCGGTGCACGAAGTGCGTCCCAATTGCTATATTCGCACATACAGATTTCATTCAATCAGGAATCACTGAGGAAAAACGAGTTAGAACCATGATCAATTTCAAATCACCCTATTTCATGATTGCAGCCATTGCGCTCCTCGTTTCAGGCGGCCTCTTTGCCCGAGGCGGGGAGGAGGGACCGGCGCCGTTCGAGGATCGCTACCAATCCATGGATTGGGAAGAGATCGTCGAGGAGGCGCGTGGGCAGCAGCTCTTCTTTTATATGTGGGGCGGTGCCGACACCATCAATGCGTTCGTCCAAGGGTACTTGGCGGACCGCATGATGGAGGACTACGGCATCGACCTCCAGATGGTGCCGGTCTCCGACGCGTCGGTTTTCGTCAACAAGGTCCTTGGCGAGAAGCAGGCCGGCCGTCTGGTGAACGGCTCGGTCGACGCCATGTGGATCAACGGAGAGAACTTCCGGAGTATGCGCGAGGCAGATCTGCTCTTCGGCCCCTTCGCCAACAAGCTTCCGAATATCCGCTACGTAAACCGCACCGATCCCTCAATTGCCAACGACTTCGGCTATCCAGTGGAGGGATATGAGTCCCCCTACGGTTCGGCGCAGTTTGTAATGATGTACAACTCCGCCGAAGTGCCGGATCCGCCGCGGAGCATCGGCGCTCTCATCGACTGGATCAAGGCGAATCCGGGACGCTTCACGTATCCGGCGCCACCGGATTTCGCGGGTTCCGCGTTTGTGAGGCACATCTTCTACCACGTCGCCGGCGGGACGGAACAGCTTCTCGGTTCCTTTGACCAAGAGACCTTTGATCCCATCGCCGAGGAGACCTGGGCGCTGCTGAACGAGCTCGAGCCCTCCCTTTGGCGGGAAGGGAACACCTATCCGGAGACTCCGGCGCAGCTTCAGGACCTCTTCGCGAATGGTCAGGTGTACTTCGATGTTGCGTATAATCCCTCGCAAGCGGCCAATCTGATTGCACAGGGCCGATATCCCGAGTCGACACGGACCTACGTCTTTGACGACGGCACCATTGGCAACACGCACTACATCGGAATCTCCTTCAACTCGCCGCACAAAGCGGCTGCCATGGTGTTGGCAAATCTCGTATTGGACCCGGCGGTGCAGTTCGAGAAGAGCAAACCCGAGGTCTGGGGCGACCTTCCCGTGGTGGCAATTGATCGCCTTCCTGCGCAGTGGCAGGACCGCTTCGCAAACCAGCAGCGGCCGCCTTCGGTACTCTCACCCAAAGTGCTCGGCCGGCACAGACTGCCGGAGTTGCAGGCGCCGTGGTTGGAAGCGATTGAAGAGGGGTGGATCAGCTCCGTCCTCGAGGAATAGGTTCACCCTGGTGAAAGCGTCTCCGGAGTCCGGGCTCAGATGAGAACACCCTTCCTCCTCTTGCTGCCGGCGATCGTCGTTCTGCTGGTACTGTTCGTCGGGGGCCTCGTCCTGGGGGTGCTGCAGAGCCTCGGCTATCTCCCCGCCGCGGGCTTGAAGGACCTCTCCTTCGCGGCCTACGGTGCGCTTTTCGAAAGCCGCGGCTTTCTCCGCTCCCTCGGTTTTACGGTAATGGTGTCGGTTATCACAACGGCTACGAGCGTCGTCCTCGCCGTTGGGACTGCGCTCCTGTTGCGCCACCGACTGGCCGGAAAGCGACTGATCCTCTTTGCCTATCAATTGCCCCTTACCGTACCCTACCTCGTCGCGGCGGTCGGCATGATGACCTTGCTTTCTCAGAGTGGTCTCATTGCGCGGCTGATGTTCCACATCGGCCTCATTTCGGAGCCGGCTCAGTTTCCACCCTTGCTCCATGACGATCTCGGCATCGGAATCATGCTCGTCTATCTCTGGAAGCAAATCCCATTTGTAGGGCTTGTCGCGCTTGCGGTACTGCAGTCGCTAGGCGAGGACTACGAAGAGCAGGCGAGAACCCTCGGTGCAAGCGGCTTTCAGGCGGTGCGCCACATTCTCGTGCCGCTCATTGTGCCCGGGATCGTGCCGGCCTCCATCATCATCTTTGCATTTACCTTTGGCGCCTTCGAGGTCCCCTTGCTTCTCGGAAAGCGCTTTCCCTCAATGCTGTCGGTGCTCGCATACCGGCTCTATGTCGATGTCGACCTGAGTGCGAGACCCCAAGCAATGGCAACGACGGTCTTCATCGCGATCTTCGTGCTCGTCTTGGTTGCCGCGTACCGTCGTCTTGCGGAGGGACAATCGCAGGGCTGGGGACGCAGGGACCGGGTGGTACCGCAATGAGCACTTCGCGGTGGCTTCGGGCCGTGCCGGCCATTGGAATCGTGCTCTGGGTTGTTCTTCCCTTCGTCCCCTTGGCGCTCTGGGCATTCGGCACCCAGTGGTTCTTCCCCTCTCTCCTGCCGCGGGAGCTCAGTCTCCGCGCCTGGGAGTACCTGGGATCGGCGGGAGCCCAGGTCGGAGAGGCGCTGGTGAACTCGCTGGTGATTGCCGTGGTGGTAACGCTGTTAGCTGCCTTGTTGGGGGTTCCGGCCGGGCGAGCGCTGGGTATGTACCGCTTTCGCGGGCGCACCCTCGTGGAGCTCTTCATCCTTGCGCCCCTGATCGTGCCGCCAATCACCGTGGCAATGGGGATTCACGTGGTCTTCATTCGTCTTGGCCTGGTGGACCGCGCCATTGGGGTTATCCTGGTGCATCTGATTCCGACCCTTCCCTACATGATCATGGTTATGCGCGGGGTTTTCGCGAACTTCGACGCCGACTACGAGGAGCAGGCTCGCAGTTTAGGCGCGGCGCCGGTCCAGGTGTTCTTTCGGGTTACGCTGCCCGCGATCTTTCCCGGCATTATCACCGGGTCGCTCTTCGTGTTTCTGGTGTCGTGGAGCCAGTACGTGCTGACGCTGCTGATCGGCGGCGGGCGAGTGGTGACGTTGCCGGTTCTGCTGTTCGCCTTCGCCTCATCCGGGGATAATACGGTGACGGCGGCAATCTCGATCATCTTTGTCGCTCCCGCCGTCGGCATCCTGGCATTCACCGCGCGGTACCTGACGGGACGCTCCGCCGCTATCGGCGGGCTTGGGAGCATGTAGGCATGACGCAGGTCCAATTGCAGAAGGTTTCCAAACATTTCCCGGCTGCTCGCGTCGACGCGGTCAAGGATCTGACCCTCACCGTTCCTCCCGGCGGACTGGTCTCCCTCCTCGGGCCCTCGGGCTGCGGCAAGACGACGACGCTCAAGATGATCGCGGGACTCCTGCAACCGGACGAGGGTTCGATTCTCTTTGATGGAGAAGATGTCACCGCCATCAAACCTGAGAATCGACAGGCAGTCATGGTTTTCCAGCACCATCTGCTCTTCCCCTTCATGACGGTTGGAGAGAATGTAGCCTTCGGTTTGAAGATGCGCGGGACCTCCGGAGCGGAGATATCGCGTCGTGTCGATGAAATGCTCGACGTCGTGCACCTTCCGGGACTCAAAAACCGGAAGCCCAACCAACTCTCGAGTGGACAGCGGCAGCGCGTCGCCTTGGCACGCGCACTCATTGTGGAGCCCCGCGTGCTCCTCCTCGATGAACCGCTTTCCAACCTGGACGCGCATCTCCGTGACGAGATGCGAGAGCTCATTCTCTCCATCAAACAGCAGCTTGCCGTGACCGTGATCTTTGTAACCCATGACCAGGAGGAAGCCGTTCTCTTGGCCGACCGGATCGCGGTGATGTTCGAGGGGCAAATCGAGCAGGAGGGACCGAGCCACGTCTTCTACGAGCGTCCGGCCACGGAGCGCGTGGCAGCCTTTTTCGGCAACCGCAACTGTTTGGCCGGACGCAAGCACGGGGACCGTATTGAAACCGAGGTCGGAACGTTTGACGTGGCCGGGGCGGAGGCTCCCGACGGACCGGTGGTTATGATGATCCGCCCCGAGGCGATTCGAACCTCGGCCAACGGCGCGAACGTCGTGGACGTGCCCGTTCGTCGCCGCATCTACACCGGCACACACACCCGTTACCGCGTCACGCTCGCGGAGCGGGAGTGGGAGGTCCTCTGCGACGCCCGCGCCGGTCGCGAAAACCCTCAGGAACACATGCGGATTTCCCTGCCGCCGGAGCACATCTGGGTGATACCCACCGGCGAGGAGACGTGACCGGCTCGACGTGACCGGCACTGCTTGACCGGCCCGGCTGCCGTCGGTAGCCTGACGAACTCACGCGCCACGGGAGGATCCATGACGGATGCAAAGAAGACAACACGCGAGCTCTATCTGGCAGGAGATATCGGCGGCACCAAGACCATTCTCGCCCTCTTTCCCTCGGACGGAGACATTCGAAAGCCCATTGCCGAGCGGACGTTTCCCAGCAAGGATTACCGCGACCTCCAGAGTATGGCGCAGGAGTTTCTTGCCGACGTCAAAGAGCCGATCCACAAGGCGACCTTCGGTGTTGCCGGGCCGGTGGTTGAGGGACGGGCGGAGATTACCAATCTGCCGTGGGTGCTGTCCGAGGCGGAGCTGGCCGAGTCCATCGGTCTCGAACGGGTAAGCCTGGTGAACGACCTCGTCGCCATTGCCAATGCCATTCCCGCGCTGGGTCGAGATGATGTTCGTGAAATCAAGTCCGGCTCCCCCGTTCGCCACGGCTCCATTGCCGTCGTTGCCCCTGGCACCGGGCTCGGCGAGGCGTATCTCACCTGGGACGGTACCGACTACCGGTCCTTCCCCTCCGAGGGCGGCCACGCCGACTTTGCCCCCACGACTGCCGAGCAGCTTGAGCTTTTGCACTTCATGTTGGAGGAGCGGGACCATTGCAGCTATGAGCAGGTGTGCTCCGGCCTCGGTATCCCCAACATTTACCGGTTTCTCCGTGAAACGGCTCGGGTGGAAGAGTCGGCGGCAATTCGCGACGAGCTCCGAAACGCCTCCGAGCCCACGCGCGTTATCATTAGTTACTTCATGGATCGACGCGGGGAATGCCCGATCTGCGACAAGACCATGGAACTGTTCATCTCTATCCTCGCCGCCGAGGCGGGAAACATGGCGCTCAAGGTGCTCGCCGCCGGAGGAGTCTACCTCGGCGGCGGTATCCCGGCGCGCCTCGCGCCGACCATGGCGGGCGAGGCGTTTACATCCTGCTTCTCCGGGAAGGGGCGCCTCGGCGATGTCCTGACCGACATCCCGGTCTATGCCATCACCAACCCAAAGGTTGCACTCATTGGCGCGGCGCGCTACGCGATGGCCTCCTGAAGAAGAGCAAGCGCAGACCGTTCAACGATACCAGTACCGTTCCGCCTTCGTGCCCGACGACCGCCAAGGGAAGGGGCAACTGTACGGTAAAGATCCCGACGATCATGACGGCAATGAGGAGGCCCGCCAGGCCGAGGTTGAAGATCAAGGTGCGGCGCGTCCTCCGACTCAGGGCAATGACATAAGCCACCTTGGAGAGCTCATCCGCCATAAGAACGACGTCCGCCGTCTCCATTGCGACGTCGGTTCCGGCGGCCCCCATGGCAATACCTAAGGAGGCGCGCGCCAGTGCGGGGGCATCGTTGACACCGTCGCCGATCATGGCGACCGGTCCGTACTTCTCCTCGAGCGATTCAATGACCGTCAGCTTCTCATCCGGCATGAGCTCGGAGTAGACTTCATCCACTCCGACCTGCTCACCAATGCGCTCCGCCGTCTCCCTGTTGTCGCCGGTGATCATGACAACGCGCTCGACGCCTTGATCCTTGAGGTCGCGCACCACATCCCGGGCGTCCGCCCGGAGCTGGTCGCTAAAGGCGATCAGGCCGAGGACGACGACCTCGCCGATTTCGCCGACTTCCTGAGCTACCAGCACGACAGTCTTGTTCTCGCGTTCCAAGCGTTTTAGGGCATCTTCAACATCGCCCACGTTTGTTGCCGCGACGTCCTCAATGAACTTTCTGTTCCCGATCAGAATGCGGTGATCTTCTACGGTGGCTCGTACCCCTCGACCGGAGACCGCTTCAAAGGCAATTGTCTCGGTGACCTGAATGTTGCGACGCTTCGCCTCTTCGACCGTGGCTTTTGCAAGAAGGTGCTCGGAGTTTGCTTCAACCGTCGCGACGAGAGCCAAGAGATCCTCCTCGCTTCCCTGCCACAGCTTCGTGCTCGCTCGTGTGACCGTGATGACGTCGGACACTCTCGGTGTCCCCTCGGTGAGAGTACCGGTCTTGTCCAAGGCAACGACACGGACCGCCGCGGCCCGCTCGAGGTGGACGCCGCCTTTGAACAGAATCCCTCGGCGCGCCCCGTTGCCTATGGCCGACAAGATGGTTGCAGGCGTGCTGATGACCAGGGCGCAGGGAGATGCCGCAACCATCATGGTCATGGCGCGGTAGAACGCGCTGTCGAAGCCCTCCCCAATGAGGAAGACCGGAATGGCGATTGCCAGAGCCGTGGCAATAATGACACCGCTTGCGTAGTACTGTTCGGCCTTGTCCAAGAAGCGCTGCGTCTTGGCGCGTTGGCCCTGCGCTTCTTCGACCAGGCGAATCACCTTTGCCAGGGTGGAGTCCTTCGCGGCCTGCGAGACCTGGACGCGGAGGGCGCCGTTCTTGTTCATGGTTCCGGCCAGAACCGAATCGTTGATCTCCTTTTTCACCGGTTTCGACTCGCCCGTGATCACCGCCTGATCGACCGCGCTTGCGCCGTCAACGACGGTTCCGTCCAGGGCGATCTTCTCGCCGGGTCGCACGACGAAGATGTCGCCGACGCGACAGCTCTCGACGGGGAGGACGACCTCCTCTCCTCCCCGGAGGACCGACGCGCGAGCCGGCCGCAGCTTCATGAGGGCGCGGATGGCATTCCGGGTGCGACCCATGGAGTAGTCCTGGAGAACGTTGGACAGGGAAAAGAGAAAGAGGAGCAGCACGCCTTCGAAGGGAGCCCCGACGATCGCCGCGCCGAGGGCGGCGAGAATCATGAGCAGGTCGATATCGATGGTACCCGCCAAGGCGGAGGCGAGCCCCGCTTTTACTCCGAATACGCCACCGGTCACGTAGGCAAGCGCGTAGAGCAGCGTTGCGAGGCTTGACGCCCCGACAATGCGCTCCGCGCCGAGGGCGGCGAACATGAGCACGAAGGTGGCGGCTGTGAGAATTGCCTCCCAGGGCCACTTCCCGAGGACGCTCCAGCCGTCTTTGAGCTTCTGCCACAGGGCGGAGGCAAAACCACGCTTCGCGGTCTCAATGGACAAGGGGACGTGGAGCTCCTCGACTTCTTCGTGATAGTCCGTCCCGGTGGCGTCCTTGCTCGGGGTTACACTTATGAGACCGTGCGCTGCGCCGGCACGAGCTTCGAAGTTGGTGCAGTCTTCGCCGGCAAGCTCTGTGCAGGAGCGGCACCAATCGTTCGATGTGGTACCGCGGGCGACGGGACACGTTGTGAGGTTGCTCTCCAGGGCGGGGCGGAGACGCGCCGTGAGTTGATCCACTTCGCTTGCTGAGAGTCCTCCGTCGACGTAGCGAATGATCAGGTTGGACTCCGTCGGATCGAGTTGAAGCGCCTTGATTGCCGGGAGGCGCTCAATTTCCTCGCGCATGATCCGGCAGCAGGTGCGGGCGGTCGTTTTTGTGCTCATGTCCCTGCGCTCACGTCTCGTGACTTCATTGCTTGATAGAAGGGGCACTGATCGCGCTCCTCGCTCTCAATGCACTCCCCGTAGTAGACAACGCGTCCACTCAAGACCTTGGATCCAATTCGATTCTGTACCTCCGCCTCCAACTGTCCGACGCTTTTACTCGCCATATCGACAATTCGGTGGCAGGAGAGACACGCCAGGTTGATGTGCGGTGTCGTGTTTGGCTCATAGTGTGCGCGCTCATCTCCTACGTTGCCGAGGCTCGTGATTGCTCCCAGTTTCACCAGAGTATCCAGCGTGCCGTAGACCGTTGTCATGCTCAGGCTCGGGTATTGCCGTTTGAGCTCGTCATAGATGGCGTGCGCCGTGGGATGCTCTTCGCTTTCCGCGAGGACCCGGCAGATCTCAATGCGCTGCGGGGTCAGGCGAAGCTTCGCGTGGGACAAGGCCTCGCGCAGGTGCGCCTCCAGGCGCTCGACGTCTGAATTGTTTCTCATCTCGTTCGTCCTTCGAATCCATTATGGTATTAGATTTGTAATTATGTCAAATAAGGAATCTCGACAATTCAGTCTCGCCTGCCGAGCCCGCACCCCGTGATGTGTGCCTCAGCTGTGTAATACACTTCGCCCCGTTGCGCGACCGAGATTTTGGACCTACCATGAGGCTGAGGAGGCCCCCAATGATCAACGAGTTTTTCTCCGACATTCCCAAGATCCCCTTTGAAGGACCGGAATCCCGCAATCCACTGGCATTCAAGTTCTACAACCCAAACGAGCGCGTCGGCGACAAGACGATGGAGGAGCATCTTCGCTTCTCCCTCGCCTACTGGCACACGCTTACCGGCACCGGAGCCGACCCCTTTGGAACCGGCACGAACATCCGCCCGTGGCTCTCCATAAGCGACCCGCTGGAGCAGGCGAAGGCGCGGATGCGCGCGACCTTCGAGATTACCGAAAAGCTGCAGTTACCCTTCTTCTGCTTCCACGATCGGGATATTGCACCCGAAGGCGAGACGCTGACGGAAACGAACGAGAATCTGGATGCAATCATTGCCCTAGCCAAAGACATGATGAAGACCAGTCGAACGAAGCTGCTTTGGGGCACCGCTCGGCTCTTCTTTCACCCCCGATACGTCCACGGTGCGGCCACCTCTAATAACGCCGAGGTGTTTGCCTACGCTGCCGCCCAGGTGAAGAAGGCCATGGAGGTTACGGTTGAGCTCGGAGGCACGAACTACGTCTTCTGGGGCGGTCGAGAGGGCTACGATACGCTTCTCAATACCAACATGAAGCTCGAGCTCGACAATATGGCGCGCTTCCTGCGAATGGCTGCAGACTACGCGAAGGAAATCGGCTTTACCGGTCAGCTGCTGGTCGAGCCCAAGCCCAAGGAACCGACGGTCCATCAGTACGACTTCGACACGGCGGCGGTCATTGGCTTTCTGCGACACTACGGTCTTGCCGACCGCTTCAAGGTGAACATTGAGCAGAACCACGCCATTCTGGCGGGCCACAGCTATCAGCACGAGATCCACTTCGCCCGCATCAACGATATGCTCGGTAGTCTGGATGTGAACCAAGGCGACTACCTCCTGGGTTGGGACACCGACCAGCTCAACACCAATCTCTACGAGGCGGTCATGATGCTCTACGAGGTCCTCAAGGCGGGTGGTATCGCCCCAGGCGGCATGAACTTCGACGCGAAGCTCAGACGCCCCTCGTTCCAGCCGGATGACATCTTCATGGCCCACATTGCCTCCATGGACACCTATGCCCGCGCCTTGAAGGTCGCCACGGCCCTCCTCGAGAGCCGTGAGATAGAGGACTTCGTCACCAATCGCTACGCGAGCTACGAAACTGGTATTGGCAAGGACATTGTCGACGAACGTGTAGGTTTCAAGGAGCTCGAGAAATACGCCCTCGAGCACGATCAAATCGAGAACACCTCCGGCCGGCGAGAAATGCTCGAAGGCATCATCAACAGGTATCTGTAAATGGCATACGTCCTCGGAATAGAGTTCAGCACGCAGTCGGCAAAGGCCATCCTCTTAGACAGTCGGTCCGGCGAGGTGGTCTACGCCGACCAGTTCACGTACGACGACGAGCTCCCCGGCTACGGAACAAAGGGTGGGGTGCTACCGTCTGAGGATCCGGCCCAGCGTCACACCCCGCCGCTGCTCATGGTGGACGCCCTCGAACGCGTCTTCGAGCGAGTTTGCCGTTCCTCCATCGATCCGGGCCGGATAGCCGCGGTGAAGCTCGACGCGCAGCAGCACTGTTCGGTCTATACCACCGGAGATTTTCTCGACCGAATATCTGAGCTGCGCGATGTCCATGGCCCGGCTCAGGATAGGCGACTTGCCGACCAGCTCCAGGATGTGTTCTCGCGCTCAACCTCCCCGATCTGGGAAGACCGTACCACCGCCGCGGAGGCGGAGGAGCTGACCCAGGAGCTGTCGAGCCACGGCGGCGTAGAAGCGCTCACCGGAAACCGGGCGGAGCTCCGCTTCCCCGCCGCCCAGATCCTGCGCTGGGCCGGCGAGAATCCGGTGTTGTACGATGCGACGGACCACATCTTCGTCTTGAGCGCCTTTCTCACCTCAGTACTGGCCGGCATACTGGCCCCGGTGGACACCGGAGATGGGTGGGGAAGCAACCTCAACGGTTTGGATCTGGTATCCCCGGGGTGGAGTCCCACGGTGTTGCGTGTCATGAACGAGCTCCTCTCTCGTCGCGGCGCCACCACGACCCTGACCCAGAAGCTTGGTCTCATGGATCACTACGATGGCGCCGTCGGTCCGATCGCTGCCTACTTCTCGACTAAGTACGGGGTCAATCCGGAAGCAATGGTCCTTGCCGGGACCGGGGACAATCCGGCTACCCTCCTCGGCTGTGGCGGCGAGGCGGTGATATCGCTGGGGAGTAGCTATACCGTCAACGGCGTCATGGCGAAAGCCGAGCCCTCGCCTAGCGGCGACTTCAACGTCTTCGGCTACGCCGACAGGACCGCCATGGCGCTCTCGGTCATCACAAACGGCGCCAAGCTGCACGACGAGTTCCGCGACGCCTACGCGGGCGGCTCATGGGAGGAGTACGCGCGCCTGGCGGCGGGGGCAAGCTCGGTACGGGAAGACGAGCCGCTCTTGCTTCCCTATCGCTCCGCTGAGTCGGTGCCCTTGGCCCCGGCGGGGGTCGTTCGTGACGGCCTGTCGGAGGACGATCCGGCGGCGAACATTCGAGCTTTGCATCTCTCTCAGGCACTTTCCTTGCGGCTCCACTCTTCCCATCTTGAAGAGGTGCGCGAGTTGGCCGTCGTAGGCGGCGGCTCACGCAACGCGCTTTTCCGGCAGATGATAAGCGACGTCTTCGGGGTGCCCACCTATCGGATCCGCAATGCGGATTCCGCGGCGCCCCTCGGCTGCGCCATGAGCGCCGCGCGTTGGGCGGAAGGCTTGAGCTACCGCGAGGCGGCTGAACGCTATGTTCAGCGTGAGTCCGACAGCGTAGTTGAGCCCAATGCGAGACTACGCGAGGTCTATGATGCCCTTCTCGAACGCTACGAGGCTCTCGAGAAGCAGGTACGGCAGTAAGAAGAGGAGCAAACCATGGAGTATCGTTTTCTCGGCGCTACGGGCATGAAGGTCAGCGAGTTTTGTCTCGGCTCCATGACCTTCGGCCGCGAGGCAACGGAGGAGGACAGCCGGTCCATGATGGACCGTTTCGTCGATGCAGGTGGCAACTTCATTGACACGGCGAACGTATACTCGACCGGCGGTTCCGAGGAGATCGTCGGACGGTGGCTCGCGGGGAAGGACCGCCACTCCCTCGTCCTGGCAACGAAGGTTCGCTTTCCCATGGGCAAAGGGCCGAATGACACCGGCGTGAGTCGGAAGGTGATCCGCTCCCACGTAGAGGATTCCCTCCGTCGCCTGCAGACGGACTTCATCGACCTCTATCAGGTCCACTGCTGGGATCGCGGCACGGAGTTGGAGGAGACCCTCTCGACCCTCGATCGGCTGGTTCAGGAAGGAAAGGTCCGCTACATCGGAGCCAGCAATTACACCGGTTGGCAACTGCAAAAGGCCATCGACACCCAACGCGTTCATGGCTGGGAGCCGTTTCGATGTCTGCAGCCCCAGTACAACCTGCTCACCCGACAGACCGAGTGGGAGATGATCCCGGTGTGCCGGAACGAAGGTCTCGGTGTGATTCCCTGGGGTCCCCTAAAGGGCGGGTGGCTCAGTGGGAAGTACTATCGGGGCATGGAAGGTCCGCCTGCAGGTAGTCGCGTCGAAGAGGCGGAAAAGCGCGGCTGGTGGGAATCGTGGAAAAACATGAACAAGGAGTCGACCTGGAAGACCTTGGATGCGCTGCACGACGTAGCGAAAGAGGTCGGCAAGAGTCCGGCCCAGGTATCGCTCCGGTGGCTCCTCCAACGCCCTGGTGTCACCGCCCCGATCATTGGCGTGCGGACCATGAAGCATCTCGAGGACGAGCTCGGCGCCCTCGAGTGGAGCCTGAGCGACGAGCACATGGAGAAGCTGACGAGCGCGAGTGAGCCGGAGCTTCCCTATCCGTGGAATTTCGTCGAATTCGCCCAGGGCGGGCGAGCGCATTGACGCGGCGCGTCGCCCCCCGGCCCCGCCTAGCGGCGCTTGTCGCCCTGGTCCTGCTGCCGGCGATTGCCCTTACCGCGCCCGCGGAGACTGCCGCGCCCGCGGAGACTGCGGCACCCGCCAAGCCCGCTGAGGCCATTGCCGAGTCCTTCGAAACCCGGGAGCGCATAAACCGCTTGGGTATGTGGACCCTTGGGGGATGGGCCGTGGCGAACAGTGTGGTAAGTGGCATCATGTACTTCACCGGCCCCGGAGACCGGGCCTTCCACGAGATGAACGTCATGTGGAACACCGTGAACCTCGGCCTTGCGGTTTCCGCGCTGATCTCGGGTATCAACGCGGAGCCGCCGGCAAGCGTGGCGGAGGATATCCGGGCGCAGCACCGTCTGGAGAAGACGCTCCTTCTCAATGCCGGTTTGGACACCGGCTACGTGATGGTGGGGTTCTTCCTTCGCCAATACGCTAAAACCAGCGGCGAGCCGCGCTATTCGGGATGGGGCACGAGCCTGATCCTGCAGGGTGGCTTTCTCTTTGCCTTTGATGTGGTCTTGGCGGTGCTTCAGAGTCGCAACCGCGCCTACGAGGCGGCCCTCCCGGCGGCGGAGTGAACCCCGTCGTGGCGAAGCATGACATGAACGTACGAGCGATCGACATATCTGAAATCTCTACCACGCGAAATCTCATGCAGAGCGCCCGGTGGGCTCGCGCCAAGCAGAAGCGCGGTCGCGAGGTGAAGCCTTTCTGGGTTTCGAGCGCGCACGGAGAGGGCTCGGCAGTGGTGATGCTTCAGCCCTTCAGCGCGCGATACCGTCTCGGCTACCTCCCCTGGGGTCCGGATCTCGGGGTACCGGCGGAATCTCAGGGCCCCTTCCTGGAAGAGCTTGCCGATGAGCTCCGGGGACAACTGCCGGAGGATGTGTTGTTTCTGCGCTTCGACCTTCCCTGGCGCTCACCCTTCGACCTCGAGACGCAGGCCGAAGAGGGAGAGCATCACGAGCAGCCGGTTGCGCTTCCGCCGCCGTGGGTGCGGGCCCTGCGAATGAACTTCGACACACGGCAACACGCCCTTCGCAAGGCGCCCACCGACGTGCAACCGGCGGATACCGTCCTCATCGATTTGAAGAAGAGTAATGCAGAGCTCTTGGCCGATATGCGGGCCAAGACGCGCTACAATCTCCGCTTGGCAGGTCGCCGGGAGGTGGTAGTTCGCAAGGAAGGAGTTTCGGCTCTCGCGGAGTGGTACGAGCTCTATCTCGAGACCATGGAGAGGTCGGGAACTTCGCTTCACGACCCGACCCACTTTCACAGTCTGTTGACGGCGCAAGCGGACGGAGAGGTGGACGTTCACCTTCTGATGGCGAGGCTCGGCGGCGTCGAAGGGCGGGACACCGCGGGGAGCGCTGCATGTGGCCGCGCCTTGGCCGGGCTCATCTTGGCCGTTGCCGGCGACTACGCGGTGTATCTCTACGGTGCCAGTGGTGGGCACGAGCGGTGGCGAATGCCGACCTACCTACTCCAGTGGGAAGCCATGCAGTTGGCGCGGGAAGCGGGCGCGAAGACCTACGATCTCTTCGGAGTTCCCTCGGACAGCAGTCCGGGCCACCCAATGCACGGCTTGCTGCGATACAAGACGGGTTTCGGCGGGCATCTCATTACGCGGCGCGGATGCTGGGACTACCCGCTCAACGCAGACATTTACGACGCCGTATCGGGGCAGGAGCTCGCCGCGCCGGGCTACCACGGCTAAGAGGCCGGCTCGAGCCGCCGCGGCCGCGGGGGTTCGGTCGCGGGGGCGGTCGCACGAGGATCATGCGTAGTAGTCGACGCGTGTGCCCTTGTCCGGTCCATACCCGTTCGTGCCGCGGCGGTGGCGCCGACGGCGGCGTCCAACGTGCACGTAGATGCCGCGGGAACCCTCTTCAACGGTTGTTTCATCGGTCTCTTCCATTTCGGTAGATGCCGACGGCTGGGAGAGTCGCGGAGGCATGATGCCGCGATAGCGTTGAATGGCACGGATGGAATCGGGATCGATAATCATAGTGTTATCCCTCATTGTAAAGCTATTCGCTCCGCGATAGCTTGGCAAATCTACGATATACTAGGTCCAATATCGGCGTGTCCGCGTGTTCCGGGCCGTCGGGACGAGGTGAACCAACATGAAGCGTATTCTTATAGTCCTGGCTGCAGCAGCACTGACGGCGACACCTGCATTCGGCTTCGATCAAGCAAGCGGAGCGGACGACTCCTTGGAGCTCTCGTCGCCCGTTTTTGCGGCGCAGCGGACAATGGTGAGCGCCGACGAATCGCCCACGACGGACGCGCTGAACCCGGCAGCCTCCGCTCTCAAACAGCGTGCCCACCTTGATCTCAGCTACACGGCCCTCGCGGGCTTCGGCCAAGTCGCCGGCGATTCCGGCTATCGCGGTCACGTCGCGAATCTCGGGGTCACCATCCCGACCCGGGTTGGCGTCGCTGCTACGTCAATCGGCTTTCTCACCTCGCCCTACGACTCCATGGATCTGGGTACGCAGTTCGGAATCAACGCATCCTTTGCCAAGGATCTCTATCCCAACTTCTTGATCGGCCTCGGCGTCGGCGCCACACTCGGTAGCACCATCGACGGCTTCGGCTGGGGCGTGGGCGCGGATCTCGGGGTTCAGCACATTCTCGGAGACGTCGCGTTCATGAGCGACTTCACCTGGGCGGCGAGTCTCCACCACATGGGAAAGAGCTTTGGCTCCACCACGCAAACCGTGGCGCCGGCGCCATTCACGCTGGTCGGAGGCGCCTCGGCTACCATGCTCGATACGGAGCCTGTCGACATTCGCGCGGCGGCGGATTTGAGTTTTCCGAGCTTCCAGAACGTACGCTTCAACCTCGGTACCGATATTACCTTCTTCGATCTCGTTACGGCGCGTCTCGGTTGGGGTATTGATCTCCGCGAGCGCAGGGACGTGACGCGGGCAAACCGGAGTCTCATCCCGTCCTTCGGCATTGCCGTGGACTTCAATACCAACTTTCGCGGTGAGGAAAGCTTCCTTGCCGAGCGTGGATGGAGCCGTAGCGACGTCGAGGTGAAGACCGCGGCGGCGCCGCTGTACAATGGGATCTGGGCAATCGGCGTTGGGGCCAACGCCGCCCTCGGTGTCGTTGATGCCGATCCGCCGGAGGTGGAGGTCTCCTACGACGAGCCGGAGTACATCTCTCCAAACAACGACGGCATACGCGACCGACTGATTTTGCCGATCAATATCGACGACCAACGCTTCGTACAGAGCTACACCCTATCGATCTACGACGACGAGGGCGACCTGGTCCGAACCATTGAAAACAAGGAGGACCGGCCGGAGAATCGGAGTTTCCAGAACATTCTGGGTCGGCTCTTCTACGTGAAGTCTGGGATCCCTATTCCGGAGGATCTCACCTGGGACGGCCGCTCCAATGAAGGGGAACGCGTCCCCGACGGAGAGTACAGCTTTGAGCTCGTCGCAGTAGACGACAACGGCAACGTCGGTTCGACGGGCCGCCGCGATTTCCGTGTCGACGCGACGGCGCCGCAGATCGAGCTCACGGTTCCGGAAGATCCCAACGCCCTCATCTTCAGCCCCAACGATGACGGGAACAAGGACGTCCTGCCCATCGGTCAGGCCGGTTCGGCGGAGGACAGCTGGAACGCGACGGTCTACGACGCGGCCGACAACGTGGTTCGTCGCCGCAGCTGGGACGGCGCACCGGCGGATTGGGCTTGGGACGGCCGCAACGACGAGGGAATTCTCGTGCCCGACGGGGTCTACCGCTACGAGATTCGCAGCACCGACCGCGCCGGCAATTCCACGGTCGCACGGGTTGAAAACATCATTGTCGATACCGAGCCGACGCCGATTCAGGTGGCCATCGACCGTTCCTACTTCTCGCCGGACAACGACGGGGAAGCGGACGTCGTCGAGCTGACTCCGAGCGTCCCGGTCACCCAAGGGCTCGAGCGCTGGGAGCTTGTCGTGCGCGACGACTCCGAGACGGTGGTCCGCAGCTACTCCGGGGGCGGAAGCGTCCCGCGAACACTGACCTTCGACGGCACCAACGATGACGGCGAGCCGCTCCCTGAGGGATCCTACACAGCGCGCCTCGAGGTGCTCTACCGGAACGGCAACAACCCGTCGCAGGTTTCTCCGGAAATTGTCCTTGATGTCACCGCGCCGAGCGCGGCAATCCGTTCGGAGTTCGACATTTTTAGTCCCAACGGCGACGGCAACAAGGACAGCAATCGCATCTTTCAGGAGGCGAGTCCGGAGCCGCGGTGGAACGGGGAGATCCGGGATGGCGAGGGCGACGTTGTCCGGACCTTCAGCTGGCTCGGCGCTCCGGAGCAGACCATCTCGTGGAGTGGAATCCGTGACTCAGGCCTTCGCGCGCCCGACGGGATCTACACCTATCGGATCACCGCCGTCGACCAGGCGGAGAACTACGGTGAATCCAACGTCGTTACCTTTGAAATCAACACCGACGAGACGCCTCTGGTCGTTTCCACGAGCACAGGGGCATTCTCTCCCAACGGCGACGGCGTCCAGGACAGCCTCGAAGTCATCCTGCAGCCGGGCCGCCGCGACGGGATTGAGGCGTACCGCGTTTCGATCCTCGACGCCTCCGAGACGGAGGTCTTTTCCACGGGCCGCACCAGCGGATTCCAGGAACGGTATCGCTGGGACGGTCGCACAAACAGCGGCAGTGTTGCCCCCGACGGCGAATACCGCGCGGAGGCGGAGCTCTGGTACGACCACGGTAACCGCCCGGTCAGCGCGAGCGGGGCGGTGACCATCGACACCGTCTTCCCACGTGTGGAGGTGGCCATTGACGACGCCGTCTTCTCCCCCGACGGTGACGGCAACAAGGACACCATTCAGATCGAGCAGAACTCCAGCTCAGAAGAGGTCTGGGAGGCGCGCTTCGAGCGCGGCGACGCATCGCGCTCCTTTACCTTCCAGGGTGAGGCGCAAGCATTTACGTGGGACGGCACCGACAATGCAGGAAACGTTGTCCCCGACGGCGAGTACACCTATATCGTCTCCGCCCAAGATGCCGCCGGAAACCGCGTAGAGCGACGTATTCCCGGGATCCGGGTCGACACCCGGGAAGTCTCGGTAACCGTGGCGGTCAGCGACTCCAGCCTGTCCCCCAACGGCGACGGCGTGAAGGACAGCGTCGAGATTCGTCCGCAGAGCAACCTCCAGGAGGGCATTAGCTCCTGGATCCTGACACTCGAGGATGACGATGGCGACGTTCTTCGCCGCTTCGACCGCTCCGGTGGTCTGGAGCCGATTTCCTGGGACGGCCGAAACAGCGACGGTGAAGTGGTTGAAGGTCCCGCGACGGCGCGGCTCGAGGTAAGCTATGAGAAGGGTGACCGGGCGAGTGCCCGGACCGCACGGCCAATCGTGGTGGACGTCACGCCGCCGGCGGCGCGAGTCACCGCCCAAGCGGAGGTCTTCTCCCCCAACGGCGACGGACGGAAGGACACGGTCACGCTCAGTCAGCGGACAAGCGAAGAGGAGCGGTGGACCGCAACGGTCACCTCCACCGAGGGTGAGGTCGTGCGCACTGCCTCCTATGTTGGAACGCCACCGGAGACCTTTGAGTGGAGCGGCCAAACCGACGGCGGTGACACCGTCCCCGACGGGAGCTACCAGTACGGCTTGGTGTCTACCGATCGTGCGGGCAACACGGGTCGCTCCGCCCCCGTTTCGGTGGAGGTCTACACGCAGGAGACCGCGATTTCCTTCTCCGCCGACGCCTCCGCCTTCTCGCCCAACAACGACGGCGTGAAGGATGATGTGGGTCTCGTGCCGCAGCTCTCGGTGCGCGACGGCGTGGAGAGCTACAGCGTCGGCGTAACAGACCGGCGCGGCAACACCGTGTTTGAACGAAACGGCAGCAGCGCGCCGCCGTCTCGCATCTCCTGGAACGGCCGCGGCACAGACAATCGCACCCTCCCCGACGGCGAGTACCGCGCGACGATCCGCGTCGTGTATCGCCACGGAAACGCGCCGGAGGCGAGCACGGAGCGCTTCGTTCTGGATACCGAAGCGCCGAGCATCGATTTGGAAACGGAAAACGTCCTCTTCTCTCCGGACGGCGACGGGAAGAAGGACGCGGTTATCTTTCGGCAATCCTCCGGCCTCGCAGAGAACTGGACGGCTCACGTGACGGATGAGCGCGGCGCCGTCATTCGAACCTTCGAGTGGCAGAACCGCCTCGACACCGTCACCTGGGACGGCACGGACGCGGCGGGCAACAAGGTCGAGGATGGCGACTATAGCTACCGCGTGGAGGGAGTCGACGCCGCCGGGAACTCGGCCCGCGCCTCCGCCCCGACCATAACGGTAGATACGCGACGTACCAGAGCATTCGCAACGGTCGGCGGTGACGGCTTCTCACCGAACGGCGACGGTATTGCCGAAGAGGTGCCCGTGAACCTCTTCACCAGCCTCACCGAAGGCATCCGAGAATGGGAGGTCGCGCTGGTTCACGAGTCGGGCCGCGTGGACCGGCGCTTCACCGGAACGCGCATGGATCGCACGCGGCAACTCGTCTGGGACGGCAAGGACGAGAACGGGCGCGTTCGCGAGGGCACGTATACCGCCCGCTACACCGTGACCTACGAGAAGGGCAACGAGCCCGTGGGAACCTCCCGTGAGTTCGAGATCGATGTCTCCGGCCCGGAGGCGCAGGTGGACGTGGGGCCGCTGCCCTTCAGTCCCGACAATGACGGAGTGAACGATGAGCTCCGGATATCCCTGGATGTGGAGGATGAGAGCAGCATTGGCGAGTGGCGCTTCGAGATTCTCGACCGGAATCGGCGCAACTTCATCAGCTTCTCCGGCGATAGCGAGCCGGCGAGCACCTTGGTCTGGGACGGGCGCTCCTCCGACGGCGAGCTGGTCATCTCAGCGGAGGACTATCCCTACGAGCTCACCATCACCGACGCCCTCGGAAATACCAGCACGACGACCGGTGAGATACCGGTGGACATCTTAGTTGTCCGCGACGGCGACCGGCTGAAGGTTCGTATCTCGAACATCAACTTCCAGCCGAACAGCCCTGAGCTCGAGCTCGATCCGGATACCGAGCTCGGCCGGAAGAACAGGCAGGTGTTACAGCGCCTCGTTGAGGTATTCGACAAGTACCAGACCTACGAGATCCGCATAGAGGGCCACGCCGTGAACATCTCCGGTACCGAGCGCGAGGAGCGTGAGGAGCTGCAACCGCTCTCGTTGGCCCGTGCGCAACGCGTGAAGGACTCACTGGTGGAGATGGGCATGAACGATGATCGCATCAGCGTTCTCGGCCGTGGCGGTACGGAGCCGGTGGTGCCGCACACGGATCAGGAGAACCGTTGGAAGAATCGGCGGGTGGAGTTCATCTTGATTCGCTAGTCGCGGCCGGCGTAGGCCGGCAGCGTCCCCGGCGATGAACCGCAGAATATGCATACGCTGTCCATGGAGCCCTCCTGTCGCGAGTTGACCACCTTTCGGGGGGAAACTACATTGTAGCAGACCGCTGCGCAAGAAGGAGTTCCTCATCGACTTCATAACCCTCCTAAACCAGATCTCGAAGCTCTTCGATCAGCCGGGGGACACAGACGCCTTCTTTCAGAACGCAATCCGGCTCGTTACGCGCAGCTTCAGCGCGGATGCGGGTTTCATCTACCTCTATGACGAGGATGCCGACACGCTTGCGTTGCGAGCCTGGTCCGGAGACGCGCCTCCGGACAACCCCGATCCCGCGGTTGGGGTCCGCAGCGGCGTCGTGGGAGATGTCTTTCGCACCCAACACTCCTTCCGTGACGGTCAAGTCTCGGAGACCGACCCGAATCTGCCACGAAGCGATCTTGCCGGTTTTCTTGCCGCTCCTATACGCCGGGGGCCGAAACGAATCGGGGTGCTCCTCATCCAGCGCGCGGAGGCCGGAACCTTCACCGGGGAGGATGATCGCGCCCTGCGAGCCATTGCCAATCCCCTCGGGGCCACGCTGGAAAATGCGGTGCTACTGCGCGAGGTGCCGGTCCCCCATCCGCCCGAGTCGCAGCGGCCGGCGCAGCGACTCGGCACGCGGAAGGGCGGTGCTACTCGAGTCATTCACGGCAGAACGGCGGCGGAAGGCGTCGCCGCCGGGAAGGCCTTCGTCCTGGACCAGGGGTGGCTCGATGAAGCGCCCGAGGGAGATCGCGACCACTCCGTCGACGAGGCCCTGCGCCGCTTTGACGACGCCGTAGAAATGACCCGTCACCAGCTCGAGGAGTTGCAGCATCAGACGGAGACCGACCTATCCGACGTAGCCTCGCTCATCTTCAACTCCCATCTGCTCATGCTCTCGGATGAGAGCTTTACGGGCGAGATGCGCTCACGGGTGGCCGAGGGAGCCGGCCCGGAGCGCGCAGTCTACGATCTTGTGCGCTATTTCGCCGAGACCTTCGAGCAAATGGAGGATACGCGCTTCACGGAGAAGGTGCAGGACGTCCAGGACGTCGGTCATCGCCTCATCTCGAACCTGCAGGGATCGGGGAGCGCCGATACCGACTACACCGGCTACGTGGTAATTGCGCGTCACGTGTTTCCCTCCGAGTTGGTGAAGCTCGCGGTACAGCACGTGGCCGGGGTCGTCTTCCACGGTACCGGCGTCACCGCCCACGTCTCGATTCTGTCCCGCTCTCTGGGTCTGCCGGTGCTGGTCGTGGACGACCCCTCCATCCTTACCGTGCGTCAAGGTACGACACTGCTCCTCGATGCAACGAAGGGCACGATCTACATTGAGCCGAGCGCGAGTGTCCAGGCGGAGTTCGAGGAGAGACTGAGGGTTTCCACCGCGGCGGATGCCGAGAGCCGTATCGAGGAGGAAGAGGGCTGCACCGGTTGTGGCGAGCCGGTTCGTGTGTTGGCGAACGTCAACATCCTGCAGGACGTGCACACCGCGGTATCCCGGCGGGCCGACGGCATCGGTCTGTACCGTAGTGAGTTCCCCTTCATCATTCGCAATGCCGCACCCACCGAAGAGGAGCAGTACTACATCTATAAGCGCATCATTGATTCCATGGAGGATCGGGAGGTGACGCTTCGTACCGCCGATATCGGCGGCGACAAGCTCATGGACACGGCGTACCAGCCGGAGCAGAACCCATTCTTGGGGGTTCGTGGTATTCGCTTCTCTCTGGCGAACGATGAGCTCTTTCGTGATCAGCTCCGGGCAATGCTTCGGGCCGGAGTCGACCGGGAGCTGCGCATCATGTTCCCCATGGTCTCCTCCGTGGAAGAGGTGGATGCGGGCCGGGCTGAGGTGGAGAATTGTATTGAAGCTCTATCGAAGGAGGACATTCCCCATAACTCGAGGCCCAAGATCGGCGCAATGGTGGAGCTCCCCTCGGCGGTTGAGTCGATCGCCGAGCTGGCCGAGGCGACCGACTTTCTCTCTATTGGCACGAACGACCTCGTCATGTATCTGCTGGCGGTGGATCGCACCAATGAGCGGCTTGGTGAGCTCTACCGCAATTACCATCCCGCGGTCCTGCGCGCATTGAAGCGCATTGTCGACGGCGTCGGGGAAAAGCTCGACGAGCTCTCCCTCTGCGGTGACAGCGCCGCCGATCCGACGCTCATTCCCTTCTTCATTGGAATCGGGATTCGCAAGCTCAGCGTTGCGCCCCGGCACATCCCCGCTGTCCGGCACCGCATTGCCTCTCTGTCGCTGGAGCGGGCGCAGGAGATCAGCCGGGAGATGCTCGCCATTCGGGCTATCCGCGACATGGAGCACTACCTCGCGAAACTCGGCGCGGACGGGGTCGAAGTCACCGGTGACGCCGCCGAAGGCGCTTCGGTTTGATATGGCGTACGGGTTCCGGAGACTCCTCCGATCGGGACAGGGGCTCCTCTTTGGCTACTTCCTATCGATAATCCTCATTGGTACCGCTCTGCTCAGTCTGCCCGTGGCCTGGCCCGGTGCCGGCGCCGTGCCCTTCATTGATGCGCTGTTCACCTCCGTCTCGGCGGCCTGTGTTACCGGGCTCATCACCATCAATACCGCGGATTTCACACTCTTCGGCCAGATCGTGATTCTCCTGGTAATACAGGCGGGTGGTCTCGGGATCATTGCCATCTCAACTCTCTATCTCGCTCGACCGGGAGCGCGGATGAGCTTGGAAAGCCGGAAACTGATCCGGGAGTACTACGTGGAAGCCGTTGAGTTTAATCCGCGGAACATCCTGCGAAATGTCTTGCTCGTTACCTTTGCCCTCGAGCTCATCGGCGCCGTCGCCCTCTATGTCATGTTCCGATTCGGTTCCGGCGGCGTCGCCGGCGGAGGCGCCACCGCGGAGGCCGGTGTCTTTGCCGCCGTCTTTCATGCGGTAAGCGCCTTCTGTAATGCGGGCTTCTCGATCTTTCCCGATAGTCTGGAACGCTATTCCAACGCCGTGGGCGTGAACATTGTCGTCATGTTGCTCATTGTCGCCGGCGGATTCGGCTTTGTCGTCGTTCAGGACGCCATCGAGTGGTTCTCCCGCCGGCGCCACCGCCTGAGTCTCCACTCCGCGGTGGTGCTTGCCACATCGTTCGCGCTCATTATTCTCGGCGCCGCGCTCTATTTCGTCTTTGGCTTCTACGACACGGATGCCGGCTGGGGTGGGCGCGTGCTCCAGTCGCTCTTTCAGAGCGTCACCACCCGGACCGCAGGCTTCAACACCTTGCCCCAGGACGCCCTGTCACAGCCGGCCTACCTGCAGACGCTGAGCCTCATGTTCATCGGCGGAGGTCCCGGCTCGACCGCGGGGGGCATTAAGGTGAGCGTGTTTGCCCTGGTGATCGTGGCCGCCGTGGGTGGGACGAATCGCTTTGGTGAGACGCGCCTTGCCCGGCGACGGGTACCAATGGAGGTGCTGACGAATGCCTACGGTTTGGCAGCGAAGGCGCTTCTTATCGTCTTGGTGGCGTCCGTGGCAATCACGATCACCGAGAGTTTAGGGCGGGCGGGTCTCGGCGTGGCGGCCCTGGAAGATCTCGTCTTCGAAGTCTTCAGCGCCTTTGGAACCGTGGGTTTGTCTCGTGGAATCACCCCGGAGCTGAACGCGGCATCCAAGGTCGTGATAATCTTGACCATGCTGGCGGGAAGGCTCGGGCTGATATCTATTGCCATGCCTCGCTTCCGCCAGGAACGTGAGCGGCTCTTGGAGTATCCGCGAGAACGTATCCTCATTGGATGAGAAGGACATCATGAAACAGTTTGCCATTATTGGTCTGGGATTTCTCGCCCGGCGCGTGCTCGACGAGCTCCTGGAATACGATGTCGAGATTCTGATCCTGGACAAGGACCGGGAGACGATAGAGCTGTATCAAGACCGAGTTGCCGCGGCTTACGTCGCGGACGCAATCCGTGAGGAGACAATCGAGCAGATCATTCCGGAAGGGATCGAGGCGGCGATCGTCGACATGGGGAAGCGGATCGAGGCTTCGATACTGGTGACGAACTACCTGAGCAAGCGCGGTGTACGGCGGGTGATCGCCGCCGCGGAGACGGACCAACACGGCGAGATACTGGAGCTCGTGGGAGCAACCCAGGTCGTATTCCCCAACCGAGAGGCTGCGAAACGACTGGTGATGCCGCTCGTGTCCCCTACGCTTTTCAACTATTTCCCCATCGGTGGCAGTTTGGTTATTGCGGAGATCCACCCTCCCGACGAGCTGGTGAACAAGACCCTGGTCGAAGCGGACCTGCGCCGACGCTACGGTCTAAACATCATTGCGGTGCGCAAGGATGGCGTAGGCGAGTACGAGTTCGTGGCGCCGAGCTACCGCATTGAAGAGACCGACATTCTCCTCACCGCCGGGACTGAGGAAAAGCTTGCCGAGCTTCCCGGCTCCGCTGAACAGATCCGAGACGAGAAACCGAATCTCTCAAAAATGTGGCACCGGCTCTTTGGGCGCGACTAATCTTGGTCGTCAATCTTAGTCGGTGTCACTCGCGGTTTATCGTGAGCATACGGACGGTGCCCTTCAGCTCCTCGATCTTGTTCTGCTGAGCCGCAATGATGGCCATGAAGTCCTCATGGCTGATTGTTGCCGACTCGCCCCCGGGTTTGTCCTCGAGCTCCACGAAATCATTCTCTGCCTCAATTCGCGCGAGACCGAAGCTACTTTCGTACTCGCTGTAGTCTAAGGGCATGACGGGAAAGCGGGGCGACTGCAGGATCTTCTGTGCAATCCGCTCGATCTGTTTTGCCGCAAGGGCATCGCGGTTAGAAATGCTAACCGGCTGCAGTTGACGGACGGACTCGCCGACGGCGCGGTCGTGGTACACAAGGCCCAGACAGCCCATGTCCACTTGCAGGTTGCGAAACACGAGGTTGCGCAGATCTTCCGTCACGTCCATGTCCTTGGGATGCTCCGCCATGTTGACGACCACGTAGGGATGGATCCGTGCGAGCTGCGAAGTAGCTTCATCACCGCTCTTTCGATCGAGCTCGTGAATGTGCTCGAGGATCTCGGCGATCGTCGGTGTGCCTCCAGGATTCTTTTCGCGTACGATATCCTTGAGGTAGCTCGAAACCGACCGGGGCTTCTTGATGGTGCTCATGAGATGCCGGAAGGTTGCGTTTTTCAACAAGCTATAGGCGTTCAAGATAGACGGCGTCTGCGGCGTTGTCACGACGATCGACGTGTTGGACATCAGGAGAAAGTCAATGACATTCAAACTGGTGCCGGAGCCGAGATCCAAAATGACGTAGTCGGCATCCAGTTTCTCTATGTTCCGCATGACGGAACGGCGCTCGGTCTGCGTCAGGTTGGCCGTGCCCGTCACCAGCACGTCGCCGGCAATGAACTTCACGTTCGCGTATGGCGTGTCGACGAGGATCTCGTTGAAGTCCATCTCTTTGCCTTGAATGAAGTTGCCGACGCCGGGGTTTCGGTTCTTGATGCCCAGGTAGGTGTGGAGGTTCGATCCTCCCAAGTCGAGATCAATCAGGACGACCTTCTTGTTATACGAGGCCAAGAGCACGCCCAAGTTCGCAGCGACAATGGACTTGCCTACACCGCCCTTGCCACTCGCCACGGGAATTATCTTGCGATGTGCTTGCTCGTTTAGAACCATGGGCACCTTGTAGATAGGAAGTATACTCCACCAAGTGGGGTGCCATAAAGTGTGGAACAGAATCGATACTTTTGCTATTTAATTCATTCCCGCAATCCCCTACACTGTGTTGGGTATGGGTATAACCGATATGCGTCCGGAACAGCGGGTATTTCACATTGATAACGAGTGCTACATCGTGTACTTGGGACGTCATCCCAACGACTACAAGCCTTTCCTGCGGATCGGCAACTCGCCGAACCTCGACCAGGAGATCAAGTCGCTGGTGTACTCCGTCGTCGTGACGGACAATTTGACGGGCAATCCCTCGGATGAGGCCGTCGCGATCAGTGAGGTGCCAAACGACGAGTTCCGCTATATTGGGGATCCGGAGACCGTTGAGACTTTTAAGAGCTTCCTGAAACATCAGGAGATTCCCACCGGCAAGTATCAGACAAACGGCGCGGACCCGGGCAACGAGCGCGGCGTCTACGTGTACTTCTACGACGACGGCAACCTCAAGCTCCGCTTCGAGACGAAGCCGATCTTCGACCTGGAGACTCGAGAAGAGCGAGATCGCCACTTTCCGCAGCGCTGCAAGGAGATCAAGAACAGCTTTCTCAAGAATCCGCTGCGTCAGGACAAGCGTGCCTTGGAAAAGCCGGGCTTCTTCGTGGTCGGTGGAAGCGTCTACCTCTTTGACCGCAGCAACGCCCTCGCGTTCTCTCTGGCTGAGGACACCTTCGTGGAATTGGCGAGCCGAGGGATCGATCCCGATGCGGTGACCACCGTCGTCCATGGAGACGGCGACCTGGCGTTGGAGCGTTGGTTGAAGCGCTTGCGACAGAAGAACAGCCGGGGCAAAGTATTGACCGACAACTCCGAGGCGGTGCGCGGCCTCATGGACCTTTTCCGTAAACTCCCGACCCGACCGGCGCGAGTTGAGCAAATCAAATTCGACGCCGGGGGAAGTCAAAGCTTCTTCGGCTTGACCGTTCACCGCGTTGCCGGCGGCTACACCGTCGACGCGCATAACGGTGTTGTTCTTGCACTCGGCTCGGCTGAGGCGAGTCCGGCCCAGGGGGGTGGCGACGTGCTGCGCCTCGATGCCGCGGGACGCGGTTGGAAGCGCGAATCGGGGAAGCAGCAAGACAGCGGCGCATTGATCGAGGCTGTGCCATACCGCTTGCGGACCGAGGCGCCGGCGGTGGACGAGAAGGCGCTGAACACCTTCCTTCCCGAACGGCCCGGTGACTTTACCGGCGTGTTCGCGGATGAGCAGGTGCAAGTGCTCGAGCAGGTGCGCAGAGCCTTCGACGGCCTTCTCGACGGCCGTGATCCCAGCGGTCCCGTTCGGACCATCCGGAGCATTGGAAAAGCCGCCGGCTCCCAAGAGACCCCATACTTCACGGTGTCCATACATAACGCTCGCGAGTTGATTCGCCTATTTATTCGTGAGAAGGGCGAACGGAGCGATGCCGGAAAAAACGCTCAGGCCCTGGATCGCGTGCTCAAGTCAGTCGAATCTCCTCTGGCTTCGGCGCAGCTCACCGGCGTGGCCTGTGACTTCTGTGTAACCGAAACGGGTGCCTACCAGCTCTTTCCACTACAAAACGTCGTGACCGTCGAGCAAGTGGAGCGGAACGCGACCCTCGGCGAAGAGATGAGGAGCGCATTCTTTGATCAGGACGATGAAGCCTTTGCCGGCGAGCGAAAGCGGCTAGACGCCGTTATTGCGGAGCTTCACCCGAAGCGCTCGCGACAGCGCGTGAAGGAGAATCCCTCCGAGAAGAAGGGGGAAACGGCCAAGGCCGCGGACAAGGCCGACACGGAAGGCGACAAGAAAGCCGCCGCGGGGGGCGCCACCGAGGCCGCCGGGGCCGCCACCGCCGGGCCGGCGACGGCGGTCTCGAGCGGGAAAAGCGCTACCACGCGCAGCTCCGGCGGGGATACCGCGGCTGCCGCCGGCAAGGGCGGTGACTCCGCCGGTGGTTCCGGACGCCGTCGCGGTCTTCTGATCGCGGCTGCCGCGGTTCTGTTGATTGCCCTACTTGCCACGCTCTTCGGCACCGGTGTCATCGATCTTGGAGAGGGGGGCGTCTCGACGGTCGCCTCGGATGGGGCCGGGAACAACGGCACTGCCTCCACGCCTGAGGATGATCGGGACACAGCCGGTACCATCTCGGGGGGTGAGACCTCGGATGGTGAGGCCTCGGACGGTGTGGCCTCGGACGCTACCACCTCGGACGGCGAGGAGGGCCGGGACGACGGCCAGGCGGTCATTGGCGACACGACAAACGTGACGCCCTCGGTAAGGGTGTTTATCGAGACGCTGGACCTCGAGAATCCTCCCGAGGGCTTGGAGGCGCGCGAGGGCGCCGGTGGCATCATCATCACGATTCTTGACATCATCCGTTTAGCTAATAGAATTGCAGTCGACAATGGGTACAGGGAGTTGGGGGCGCCTCCGACGGCGGGTCCCGACCCCGACTGGATCTATCCGGGCAACGTATTCCAGTTGCCGGACCGATCAACGTACACGGTGGTGTCCGGTGACACGCTGTGGGGCATAACCGCGGAGTTCATTCAAGAGCAGTTGGCGCGGCGCTATTCGCGTTACGCTGAGCTCATGGAGGACTACCAATCGGAGCGTATCGAGACGGAAGCTCTCGTGGAGGAGCTCACTACCCTGCGGAACAACACCTACAGTGAGAATTTCCGGAACATCATTAATCAAACGATCGAGGAGGTAGCAAGCCCGGAGTGAGGCGACGTGGCACAGTATGTGCCGGATTTATCGCTCTCAAATTGAAATTGCTCGCCTAACTGAATATGATATACTGATGTGGGTTTTCCTTGTGAAAACAGCTTGAAAGGAGAAGGAGAGAGTTATGCCAGGTCTTCCAAAGAGTCCGAATGTCTTTCACCCGACGAAACCGTCTGCGGTGGGGTCGCGAAATAGTCTTGCCCAAGAGGGTCGCACCCAGAAGGACGAGTATCGGCAGCTGATTGAAGAAGAGACTGAAAATGTATTGAACGACATCTCCGTGAAGCTCCCGAAGGAAGTTCTGGAGCAACTCGATGTCATGGGCGGCATCAAGGAGAAGTTGTACAACTACTTCAACCAGAACTACCAGAACATGTTCAACCGGTACATGACCACCTCGGAAGACGAGATGGTGAAGAAGATCCGGAACTACGTGGACAGGGAAGAGAACAAGGTTCTGGCTCGGTACACGCCCAAAGAGATCTCGGCCATGCTGGATGAAATCGGCGGAGCCGACAAGTTCAACTCTGGCGAGGTCGAAAAGTCCATTGTCAACATGTACGGCCACTTGCAGGGCCACATCCAGCGCGGCATGAACGATCTCGAAAACGAGACCAACGCGCTGCTTCGACAGAAGACGGATGTGGGTGCCTTCATTCGCGGTGAGAACGCGTACTCAATTGTAAAGTGCGCCTTCAAGGACAACCTCTTTAAGCCGAAGGTTTGCTCGGACGTGAAGCTCTCCGTCAACATTCTCGACTCCGAGCTCATCAGCCCGATCTTCCAGTATCAGGCCACGGTCGAGTACTTGATCAAGGACCAGATTTCTCGGAACATCACCACGCTTATCGACAACGAGATCGAGCAGTACCAGGAAGAGCTGGTGGACGAGGGCAAGGAAGAGCTTTCGGACAGCGAGGTCATCTTCGAGAAGATCAAGCGTGTGCCCAACCACACGGACGACGACACCGAAGATGAGAACTCAGCCCGCTACAAGTTCATGGCCAAGAACCTCATGGAGAAGATCGAGGGCCTCCGTGCCGAGATCGATCCGAGCGAGTTCGATCCCCTGAACATCCGCGAGAACGTCAAGAAGATCATCGACATGGAGAACATCCGCAACCGTGGCTTCAACACGGCGGTGAACTCCCTGACAGCCATTCTCGACACCTCGAAGATGGGCTATCAGTACGTCGAGAACCTGAAGAACGCTCGTGAGCTTGTCATCCGTGAGTATGAGGACGTCGTTCCCGAGAATCTCCCCGACGAGCGCTATGACATCCGCCTCAAGTACTACGATGCCGAGCAGCTCATCAAGGAGCAGCAGGCCTACGACAAGCAGGTTGAAGCTTTCAAGAACGAGATCCAGCATCTCTACGACGTGAGCGTGGCAGTGTACGACAGCGGCAAGTCGAGTTTCCGCGTTGATGACTTTGACGACCTTGCTCGCCGCGTCCGCGGT
Organism: uncultured Spirochaetaceae bacterium; assembly: GCA_964413635.1. GTDB lineage: Bacteria > Spirochaetota > Spirochaetia > DSM-27196 > PWMO01 > CAYFQV01. The sequence continues at coordinate 8,591 of CAYPTH010000004.1, read as the reverse complement.
CGGGTGCGACGCGCCCGCGAAGAGGCTAACGAGCCGCTTTACGAGGACGTTGAAAAGACGTGGAATGAGATTGTCCGCATTCGCGCGGATGAGACCGACGTCGAAAAACTCAACCGGACGTATCTGCACGAGAAGAACCTTCTCAAGCAGTTGCTCCAGAAGACCAAGGAGCGGATCACCGAGATTTTCGGATACGAGAATCCCAAGACGCGCGTGATCCTCGATCACCGAATCAAGTTCCTCTTGCGCGAGTTCGAGAGCTTCGATTATCTCATCAATCCGTACCACATTCAGCCGGGTCTGCTTCTCGACGTGAACATTACCAGCATCAAGCGGAAGAAGTTCACGCTGAACGGCATGGCAAATGTGTTGAACGAGTTCTTGCACGGAGTGTCGAAGGGCTTTCAGGACGCGGCATTCGCATCCTTCAAGCGACGACGCTCGACCATGCGCGAGGATATTGACCAGACCTTCTCAGGTGAAGGCTCCGCGGCCGGCCGCGGTGGCGCTGCAGCCGGCGCCGTCGGTGAGGAATCCGCCGATGCAAGTGTGAAGGGGAAGGCCAACGTTACGCCCAGTCAGCGTCGCGGGTCCTCGTCGAGTGATCTTCAAGAGCTCTAGGGTATGGAAAACCAGCTGAATCTACTGTCTAGCCGCGCGGGGTTTAACTCCGCGCTGCGGCACTTCAAGACGGCGAACGCCGTCGCGGCCGATATGAATGACGGCTACAACCTTGCAGACGTCATTAATCAGGCGCTGTCGGAGAACACCATCGAGCGCTACCAGGTGAGGGCGATTCTCAACGCCCTCCTGGTAGACAAGTTTGGCTACGCCTACGAGGCGCACAACATGACCGAGACCGTCGAGAGTGTCGACAAGCTCATTGAGCGCACCTCGAAGTGGGGTAACCTGCAGATCGTGTTGGCCTATCACCATCCTCAGGCCGGCGTGTTCGTCATTAATCCGAAGAACGAGTCCCATTGGGAGGAGTCGCTTCCCCTCATTAAGGATGAGCTGGTGGTCGTCTACGTCGGCTCACCGGATGGAAGTCTGGAAACGAAGACCTTGAAATCGGCGGTCGAGGACTTCATCAAGCTGATATACGGTAGGTCCATAAAGGACAAGAGCGCGTATCTCGGTGAAGGGAAAGTGAAGCCGCTGGTCTCGCAGGCGCCGACTCCCCCACCGTCTCAGGAGCCGCAGGGTCGGGCGGAGGCGCAGGCGCCTCAGGAGGCCGAGTCGGGCGGGAAGAAGCGGCGCATCACACCGCGGTACTCCGTCCTCGTTACCAACGAGCTCTTCCACAACGGCAACGTTGAAGCGTGGAAGCGTGTTATTGAGAGTTACAAGGCGAAGTATCCCGGTCTCGATGTTCTGATCTGGTACGAAAACGAGCGGATCAACGACATCAACTCACTCTTTAAGTGGGGCAAGGTAAAGCACGGGACTCCCATCATGTTCAGCGTTGTCGGCGAGGACATAAAAGGCGTCGCGAAGCTTCAGCGCTACCTCTTTGAAGGGGCGAGTCCGCGCTTTGAGGTTTTTCTGCGAGGAGGCGTCGGTCGAACCTTGGATCTTTTCTAGGGCCGGCGCACTGTATAGATTCGAACTCTGTCATACCCGAGAGGGGTAACGTAGTTATGGGAAAGATATATCCCTTTAACAGCTCCGAGTACCTGTCAGATCCAGCTATTCTGGAGACGATAGGGAACCGTGGAGTGCGGGTCATGGAACTTGCTTCCATGGGAGCACCGATAGCGCCCGGCTTCATTATCTCCAACGAGCTGGTCAACGAAATTGTCAACGACGCATCAATCGCCTACGAGCTTTACCGCGAACCCTTTGCCCGAATGGAGCAGATCCTCGGAAAGCAGTTCAACGATAAGGAGAATCCTCTCCTTATCAAGGTCGTGGAAAGCCCCATGCTCAACATCGTGGCGACCAACGCGAGTACGCACAATGTCGGCATTGGGGACCACACGGTCGACGGCTTTGCCAACTTCGTTGGCGAGGATTTCGCCTATCACGAGTATGCCGGTCTCATGCGGCGGCTATCTCAGCTCGAGCTTCATACGGACGTAAAAGCGGCGCGGCGCAAGCAGCTTGAGGCCCTTATTGGGAAGGTTGACGGCGCGAAGAAGAAGGCCGACTACCAGAAGGTGATCGAGGAGGGAAAACCGCTCTTCCCCGAGGGAATCTTCTCGAACACCCACGAGCAATTGCTCTACGTGGTCCGGCTTTACCACGACCTATTCCGGGGCAGCACCAGTAGTGAGGACTCCGCACTGCTCATCCAGGCAATGGTCTTCGGCAATTACGGTGAAGACAGCGGCTTCGGAAGCTTCTTCACTCACGACATCATTACCGGCGAGAATGTCATTACGGGAGACTATTTCCAGAACGCCTTCGACGAGCGCGAGAAGGAAGGTACTCCGCTGGGCAAGGTGTCCAAGAAGCTATACAAGACCCTCGAGCAAATCGGGGGCGAGCTCGAGAAACACTTCAAGGAGATCCGGCGCGTTCGCTTCACCATTGAGAACGACAAGCTGTGGGTCATTGACCAGAACCCGGTTCCCAACAAGAGTACGCAGGCTGAGATCAAGGCGCTCTTGGATCTGAACCGCGCCGGCGTTGTCGACAAAAAGTACGTCATCAACGCCATCAAGCCCGGCAGACTGGCCGAGATTCTGCATCCCGCTCTGGATTTGAATTCGGTGAAGAAGTTTGAGAGGGTCGACGGCGGAATAGCCGGCTCGGTAGGCGCCGCAATTGGCCGCGTTTTCTTCTCTACGGATGCGCTCGTTAAGGCACACAAGAAGGCAATCCAAGAGGGGGGTGACACGAATTTCATCCTGGCCATGCCTTCCACCTTTGCGGAAGACGTTAAAGCGATCGAGGTTGCTCAGGGTGTCCTCGCCTCGGAAGGCGGCTACGCCTCGCACGCGCCGGTCGTGGCGCGAAGCTTGGGCAAGGTCGCGCTGGTACATCCGGATGCAAAGTTCCTGAAGAGCTCCATGAAGGTTGGCGATGTCACGGTCAAGGAGGGCGACTACATTACCCTCAACGTGCCGTACTACGACCCGCCGGCCATATACTTCGGGAAGGCGTCCCTTACCAAGCCGACTCCCGAAGGAAGCGGACTCCTGGAGCTTCTCGATATCGCGCAGGAGTTCATTGGCGACGACTTCGACGTTCATGCAAACGCCGACCAGCCGAAAGACGCCGAACTGGCGCAAACCTTCAAGGCCCACGGTATCGGCTTGTGCCGAACGGAGCACATGTTCTTCGCGGAGGATCGGATCAACTCGTTCCGGTCCATGATCTTGGCCGACAGCCGCGAGGAACGTGAGAAGACGCTCGAGAAGCTGAAGAAATATCAGGTGGAAGACTTCTATCAGCTCCTCAAGATCATGGATGGCAAGGCGGTAACGATTCGGCTCCTGGATGCGCCCTTACACGAATTCCTCCCGCACACCCCGGAAAGCATGAAGGCCTTTGCTGCCTTCTACAAAAAGCAGTATCCAAAGATCACCGAGGCCGAGATCAAGCAGCGTGCCGACCTCCTGAACGAGTTCAATCCCATGCTGGGACACCGCGGTGTACGAGTGGCAATCTCATACCCCGAGATCTACAACATGCAGGTGAGAGCCATCTTCGAGGCTGCGTACAAGTTGTCCAACGAAGGCGGGAATCCGATCCCGGAAATCATGATCCCCTTGGTTATGACCGCTAATGAGGTCAAGACGGTTCGCAACGGAAAGCGGATTGAGGGAAAGGCGATCGTCGGCATTAAAGAGATCGAAGAAGATGTTCGGAGAAGCGCAAAGGCGAAGAAGCCGGTGAGTTACCGCGTCGGGACCATGATCGAGCTTCCTGCGGCAGCCCTGCAGGCCGATAGCATTGCGCGCTATGCCGACTTCTTCAGCTTCGGTACAAATGACCTGACGCAGACGACGAACGGCCTGTCCCGTGACGACTTCAACAACTTCTTCTCCGACTACAACGAGTTCGACCTTCTCGAAGAGAACCCGTTCAAGGTGCTCGGCGAACAGGTGAAGGAAATCATTGCCATTGCGACTGAGCGAGGGCGGTTGACCCGGCCGGATTTGATTGCGGGTATCTGTGGTGAGCATGGAGCCGAGCCGGCAAACATCCCCTTTGTAAAGGAGACCGGGCTAAACTACGTGTCATCCTCGCCCTACGGTATTCCCATTGCGAAGCTTGCGATTGCGCAGATGAACAGCAACGAGGAAAAGGCTTGAGTAACTGATCCCGCACGCGTGCTTTCGCGGTAATCCAGAGCCCCGCCGACGAGCGGGGCTTTTTTGTGCCACAGTCGCGACAGTCGCGGGGCTGCTTAAATCATTGTGAAGCTTCCCGCCTCCGCTGCCGCGGAGAAGGCGTCTAAGAGATCGAGTTTGATCATTGTCTCGGGAACCCATGTGCTGTCCCGGTAGTTCACCAAGACGGTCACGAGCTCATGGCTGCTCACGTAGAGACTTCCACTGTGTGATCGGGGTACGCCCGGGGTGAATTGCTCACCAAAGAGAATCTGCTGGATTGCACCGTCGAGGTATTCGCCGCCTGCGCGGTAATGGCGATACGCCTTGGCTTCATGCGAGTTGGAAGAGGGAATGTAATACTTGTCAATTGCTACGTTTCGGAGAAACGAGCGGGAGAAGACGGCGAGCCGGTGGATATCCTCGGCGTTGCGGAGAGTTGAGCCGTATTCTTCCAGGTGCATCTGGAGATACCGTAGGCCGGCCTTGAGGTGCCGAATTGTTTTTCGGTATCGGAGTCGCGTCACCCCCTCGTAGCGGCGGTGTATGTTCTGAAGACCGTACTGGTAGTACATATACACGCCATCGAGTACCTCATTCAGTGCAATGCCGGCGTGGGTCAGTTCCTCACCGGACGGTTGGCGCTCGCGCCGGGGCCCAAGATCCTCGTCGAAATCCTCATGTGTCCGGTGCGGAGGCCCCTGTTGCCGTGTTTGAGCCGGCCCGCGGGTCGAAGCGTGCTCGTCATTGACTCCGCCTGCGACCGGCTGTGTCATACCGTCGCGCATATGCTCGCAGACGAGGGCGTAGGCCTGGTTTATTTGGGTCATGCGGCGATGCGCCCAGTCCAAGCGGTTCGCGTTATTGTCCGGGTGGTAGTGCTTCACGAGACGGCGGTATGAAACAGCAAGTTCTCGTTCCGTCGATGTATCTGAAAGCTTGAACAGCGTCAAGGCGTCTTTTAGCGTCATGTGACGGTTGCATATTATACGAGTGAGCCTTTTTCGTCACAAGGATGGCAAATTGACATGGGCTGTGCCGGCGCATATACTCCCAGGTGATCCCAACTTGAAATCAACAAGTAGCGCGTAGGAGTGGATATGGCGACGATCAAAGAGCTTTTTGGAGCGTACAACAAGGGCGAGTTGCCGACCGAAGGTGGATATATCGTGAGTTCCTTCTTCGATGATTCGTCGACCTATACGAAGTACGAGGTCACTTCCTACAATAACGTGAAGGACATTTTCGTAAACGACGAGGGGATCACGTTCCAGGCGGACGGCAACAAGATCTACGTACTCGTAGAGCCGGCAAACTACGCGAAGAAGCACATAGAACCCACCTATCGCGACAGTTTTCACTCTATTCCGTATCGACTCAAGGAAGTAGAGACCTTCACGTCACGCCGTCAGGACACCATCATGGTGGGGAAGGAACCGGTTATGTCTTACGGTTCCTTCACAGTCGTGAAGAGCGTTGGAAGTAACTTCTCCTACGTGTTCTATATGAGCGACGATATCGAGCAGTCCATTGAAAAGTTCTTCGCGGACTCGATCTGGAAGGACGCCCGCGTTCCGAAGGGAGATGCCCAACAGGCCGCTCGGACCATCCGCGAGAAGTTCGCCCAAATCGTGATCCGATAATCTATCGGCTGATACCAGCAAAAAAAACGGCCCGGACTAATCCGGGCCGTTTTGCGTATGTCTTTGATCTTGTCCTTGATTTGACGCTTCGTTAGTCGTCCGTCTCCGCAAGTTTCTTGTAGATCTTCCACTGCTCCTCGACCTGTTTCTGTGCCTTCTCCAGAAGATTTGCGGCAGTCTCCGGTTGGCTCTGCTTGAGAGAACGGAACCGAATCTGCTTGTACATGTAGTCTTCCAAAGAGGTCGAGGGCTCCTTGGAGTCGAGCTGGAAGGCGTTCTTGCCCTCGTCCTTGAGGCGGGGGTCGTAACGGAACAGGGGCCAGACACCACTGGTCACGGCCGCCTTCTGATGATCCATGCCGTGCGACATATTGATGCCGTGGGCAATACAGTTGGAGTAGGCTATGATGATCGACGGCCCATCATATGATTCGGCTTCTAAGAAGGCCTTGATCGTCTGGTTCCGGTTGTAGCCCATGGAGATGCGAGCCACATACACGTAGCCGTAGGTCATGAGCATGCGACCGAGGTCCTTCTTTTGGATGCTCTTTCCGCTATAGGCAAACTTTGCAATGGCACCAATTGGCGTCGCCTTCGACATCTGACCGCCGGTGTTGGAGTAGACTTCGGTGTCCATGACCAAGACATTCACATTTCGCCCGGAGGCGAGGACATGATCCAGGCCGCCGTATCCGATGTCGTAGGCCCAACCATCGCCGCCGACGATCCAAACCGACTTCTTGATGAGATAGTCCTTAACGGACAGGAGCTCATCCGCCTCCTGTGAATTGGCGGATTCGAGCTGCTTCACCAGCGCGTCTACCCACTCCCGCTGGCTCTCGATAGCCTCCGGGGTGTCCTGGGAATTGGACCGTATCTTCTGCAAGATGTCGGCATCCACGCCCTTCGGTGTCTTCTCGATCATCCGGTCGACGAGCTCGAGACCGTATTCGGCCATCTTGTCGGCGGTGAGACGCATGCCGAAGCCGAACTCCGCTGCGTCTTCGAAGAGGGAGTTGGACCATGCGGGTCCGCGTCCGTCCGATCGCGTCTTGTAAGGATGGGTCGGGAGGTTGCCGCCGTAGATGGAGGAACATCCCGTCGCATTGGCAATGACCGCTCGGTCTCCAAAGAGTTGCGACATGAGCTTCACATAAGGAGTTTCGCCACAGCCGGCGCAGGCACCGGAGAACTCGAAGAGCGGTTCGAGGAACTGTGAGCCCTTGGTGGTTCGGCGGTTGATCTTGTCGGAAGAGAGCTGCGGTAGGGTCTGGAAGAACTCCCAGTTTGTCTTCTCACGATCGCGAATGGGCAACTGGTCTTCCATGTTGATCGCCTTGTGGTCGGTCTTCTCGCCATCGACCTTCTTGAAGGCGGGGCAGATGTTGACGCAGATCTGACAACCCGTGCAGTCCTCCGGAGCAACCTGAACGGTGTACTTCAGCCCTTTGAGATCTTTCCCCTTGGCATCGGTGTAGCGGAAGCTCTCAGGAGCGTTCTTCAGGTGCTCTTCCTCGTAGGCCTTGATGCGGATGGTTGCGTGGGGGCACACTGCCGAGCAGTCGCCGCACTGAATACAGACCTCCGGATCCCAGATCGGAATCTGCATGGCAATATTGCGCTTCTCGTACTTGGTCGTACCGACGGGATAGCTGCCGTCGTTCGGGAGCTTGGACACCGGTATTGTCGAGCCGCGGCCGGCCATGATTTCGCCGGTGACCTCGCGAATGAAGTCCGGCGCGTCCTCGGGGACCGGCGGCAGAATCCGCAAATCACCGCTGCTATTACCCGGGTGATCCACCTGCTGAATTGCCTCCAACGCGGCGTCAACGGTGCCGATGTTCAGATCGACGATCTCCTGGCCCTTCTTCCCGTAGGTCTTCTTGATGGAGTCTTTGATCAGATCAATGGCCTCGTCTTCCGGGAGGACGCCGGAGATCTTGAAGAAGGCGGTCTGCATGATCACGTTAATGCGGTTGCCCATTCCCATCTGGTCGGCGATCTTGTTGGCGTTGATCACGTAGAACTTGAGCTTCTTGTCTATGATCTGCTGCTGTACCTCAGTCGGCATGTGGCGCCAAACCTCGTCGGCGCCGTAGGGCGCATTGAGGAGGAAGGTAGCCCCCTCCTCCGCGCTGGAAAGCATGTCGAACTTTTCCAAGAAGGAGAACTGGTGACATGCGAGGAAGTTTGCCTTTTCGATGAGATAGGTGCTCTGGATGGGCTGCTTGCCGAATCGAAGATGGCTTACCGTTCGAGCCCCGGCTTTCTTGGAGTCGTAGACGAAGTAGCCCTGAGCGTAGTTTTCCGTGTTCTCGCCAATTATCTTGATGGAGTTCTTATTTGCACCGACCGTGCCGTCCGAGCCGAGACCGTAGAAGAGCGCGCGGTGAAAGTTCTTATCCGCCGGGCGGTAGTGCTCGTCCCATGAGAGGCTGGTATGCGTCACATCGTCATTGATGCCGATGGTGAAGTGGTTCTTTGGCTCCTTCTCCTTGAGATTGTCGAGAACCGCCTTTGCCATGCCGGCGTTGAACTCGTTGGATCCCAGGCCGTAGCGGCCGCCGACGATTCTCGGTCGTTCGGAGAACGAAGCGCTTCCGTCGTTCATCACGGCGTCGACGCCGGCAATCACGTCTTCATAGAGGGGCTCGCCGTAGGTGCCTGG
>CAYPTH010000003.1:5202-64385 GCA_964413635.1 uncultured Spirochaetaceae bacterium | reverse complement strand
GACGCGGAAAAGGGAGAGAACGCGAAGCAGGACTTCATGAAGCTCCTCGAGGAGCCGGAAGTCGGTAAGGTGTACGATGGCGTGGTTCGGCGAATTGTCGATTTCGGGGCCTTCATTGAGTTCTTGCCCGGCAAGGAAGGGCTCTGCCACATCTCAAAGATGTCCGAAGAGCGAATTGGTCAGGTAAGCGATGTGCTTCAGATGAATCAGGTAGTTCCGGTGAAGATTATTGAAATCGACAAGATGGGCCGCGTAAATCTGAGCCTGCTGGTGGAGAAGAGCACCGAGGAGCAGACGCGGTCGCGGGGTGGATCTCGGGACGGAGGCGGTCGGGACCGAGGTCACGGTGATCGAGGTGGCCACGGCGGGGGTCATTCGCGCCGGCCGGAGTCGCGTGAGCACCGAGATCGCTAGCGGGCCGTCGACGTTCATGGCGGATCAGAAACCGCATCAATCGGCAATTGCCGCAGACCCTGGACAGGGGCAGAGAACCATCGTGGTGCCAATGGAGGCGCCCGATGGTTTTTTTCCGTCTTATGCATCCGAGGGAAGCGCCGGCGCCGACCTTCGGGCGCATATCCGTGAAGAGGTTACGCTTGCACCGGGTGAGCGCGCCTTGGTCCCGACGGGTGTTCGATTGGGACTGCCTGCCGGTTACGAGGCGCAAGTCAGGCCGAGGTCGGGGCTGGCGGTGAAGCGCGGAGTCACCGTTCTGAACGCTCCAGGGACAATCGACGCCGACTATCGCGGTGAAGTCCAGGTGGCCTTGATCAACCACGGCGAGGAGGCCTACACGATCAGCAGGGGGGATCGGATTGCCCAACTGGTGATTGCACCGGTGGTACAGGCGTCCTTCACGGGAGTCGCCCTGGATGACACTCAGCGGGGTGCCGGCGGATTCGGTTCCTCCGGCAGGTAGGATGATCGCGGTGCTAGGGCGACGAAGACATTGGGTCATTTATCGCTACGTATTGCAGGAGTTCCTGCTTGCGTTCGCGGTGGCGTTCCTCTTTTTCTTCGTTATCTTCATCATCAATCAGATGCTGCTTCTTGCGGAGAACGTCTTGTCGAAGAACGTTGGCGTTCCGGAGGTTCTTCGCTTGATTCTGTATTCGCTCCCGCTCGTGGCCGCGCTTTCGTTCCCATTTGGAGCGTTGGTCGGCGCGCTCATGGCCATGGGACGGCTCTCTTCGGACAGCGAAATCGTCGCCATGCGATCTCTCGGTGTTCCTCTCAAGAAGATCTTTACTCCTCTGATCGCGGCGGGAATTCTGTTTTCAGGGGTGTCCTTCGTCATAAACGACTACTTCTTGCCTCTCGGGAACATCAACTTGAATCGTCTGTATCGGGAGCTGATTACCTCTAATCCGGAGCTTGAGCTGGAAGCGTATTCGGTTAAGCCCTACCAGAATAGCACGATCATTACGGGTGCCGCCTCCGACGGGACAATTGAGGATCTGGTAATCATTGAGCAGGGGAAAGATGGGGCCGCTCCGAGGGTTATCACCTCGTCCGAGGCGCGAGTGGAGAATCAACGGGAGGCCGGTGTCATTTCCCTCCGTTTGAGTGATGTTTTTAGTCACACCGCCGGCGGGGAGAATAGCGAGCAGGAGTACTTCGAGGCTGAGGGGATGATATACAACATCCTCCTGCGCGACATTACCATCTCTATACAGACCCCGGGGCCGCAGGCCATGAGCTCGCGGGATGTGCGTACCGAGATCAAGGCCAAGGAGGAAGCCCTCGCCGAGAGACGCCGGGCGCGTGCGCTCTCGCTTGCCGTGGCCAACTACGAGCTGCTTCAGTCCTACACGAGCCTTCTTGCGCCGAACGAGGCTCTTTCCGGCGGCGACGTTGAAGAACGCCTGCAAGCGAGTTTGAGTGAGTACCGGGAGCTCGCGGGGCAGGAGGTGCGGGACCGATCCTTGCAGCGGTATCGGCTGGAGCTGCACAAAAAGTTTTCGATTCCCTTCGCGTGTTTGGCTTTCGTGTTTTTTGCGTTTCCGGTAGGGCTGGTGCCGCGGCGCAGTGGGCGTGCGGTCGGCTTCGGCTTGGGATTGTTGGTTGCGGTGGTCTATTGGAGTCTGCTCATTGCCGGTGATACCCTGGGTACTCGGCAGATTCAGCTTTCCCCGGTCGTTGCCATGTGGGCGCCCGACGTGTTGGTTGTTCTTGTAGGATTGGCAATGTTCCTTCGGAAAAAGGCACAATGAGAACGCTCGACCTGATGGTTCTCCGCAGTCTCGTGCCTGTTCTTCTCGCGTCCTTGCTGTTTTTCGTGCTTATCTTGCAGCTCGTGGATCTTTTTCCGCATCTCGACCGATTCTTGGATCTCGAGGTGCCCTTGACGGAGGTTGCCCGGGCCCAGTTGTTATACGTTCCCAAGAGCATCTCCTTTGCCTTACCCATCGCGCTCCTCTTCGCGTGTTCGTATACGCTTGGCAATCACTACAGCAACAACGAGTTGATCGCCGTCTTTAGTGCCGGGATTTCCTTGTACCGGTTCTCGGCGCCGCTCATTGCGGTGGGAATCCTGTTGAGCGTCGGGTCGTTCTTCTTCGAGGAAGAGGTGGTTATTGATACCTACCGGCGGAAGACTGAGCTTACCCAGTCGATGCTGAATATCAACCGATCCTACAACAACACAAAGGTATCGGTTCTCAGCGATGACAAGCGGGTTATCTATCACGCTAGCTACTACAACGACTCGAACCAAGAGCTGTCCGATCTAGTGGTTCTTTTTCGTGACCCCCAGGGAAGATTGCAAGAGCGGATCGACGCCGACCTTGCGGAGTGGGGCGAAGATCAATGGATTCTTCACGACGTTCGTCGCTTTGTGCACCGAGAGGATGGGAGTGTAATGCGGGAGGAATTGTCCCGGTATCGTCCAGAAGGGCTGAATACGCCTCCGTCGACCTTCCAACGAAAGAACCGGGATCTCGAAAGCATGTCCCTCGACCGGGCACGGCAGTACGTGGAATCGGTGCGGCGCGCCGGGCTTCCGTATCGCGATCTTTTGACCGACTATCATGAACGCTACTCCTTTGCGCTTACCCCTCTTGTCGTAACACTTATTTCCGCGGCAATCGGCGGACGCTTCAAGAAGAACGTACTCCTCATGAGCTTGCTCGTTTCGCTCGGGCTTGCGGTGGTCTATTACGTGCTGGGAATGGTTTCTAGTCTCTTCGCGTCATTGGGTGTGGTACCGCCACTTGTAGGTGCGTGGCTTGGGGTGGTTGCGTTTCTGCTCCTATCGGTACTGCTCTTTCGCCGCGCGCGCACGTGAAGTTGGCAAAGCATGGGAATCTACACGCTGGATCATCAGGACCGCAACTGCGCCGCACGTACGGGCCTGCTTGCCTTGCCTCACGGTACCGTTGAGACACCAGCCTTCATGCCGGTCGGGACGGCAGGAACCGTAAAGGCTGTTACGCCGAGTGAGGTTAGAGACATTGGATTTCGGTTGATCCTGGGAAATACCTATCACCTGTATCTTCGTCCGGGTTTGGAGGTGATTGAGCGCTTCGGGTCACTCCATCAGTTCAGCGGCTGGCCTCACAATATCCTCACGGATTCCGGCGGATATCAGGTCTTCTCCCTTGCGCCGTTTCGAAAGATTCGAGACGAAGGTGTGGAGTTCCAATCGCACATTGACGGGAGTCGACACCATCTCACTCCGGAAGGTGTCGTCGATATCCAGCGGCGTCTGGGGAGCGATATTCAGATGGCCCTGGACGTGTGCACCGGCTACGGTGAGTCGTGGAAAAGCGCCGAAGAGGCGGTCCGACGTACGACCATGTGGGCACAAAAGGCGTACCGCAGCTGGAGCGAGATTAAAGATAGTTACCCGGGTTCTCTCTTCGGCATTGTACAAGGCAACTTCTTCAGAGATCTTCGGGAGCGGAGCGCAGAGGAGATTTGTAGCCTCGACTTCCCGGGGTTCGCGGTTGGCGGTCTGAGCGTTGGCGAGCCCTTTCCGCTCTTCGAGGAGTATGTGGCGTGGGGTGGAGCGCGGCTTCCTGCGGACAAGCCCCGGTATGTCATGGGAATTGGCACGCCGGAGTACATATTTGCAGCGGTGCGCCACGGATTTGACATGTTCGATTGCGTTTTCCCGACTCGTGCTGCGAGGAACGGCACGGTTTTTACTCGACGGGGAAGGGTGGTTCTGCGGAACGCCGTCCACCGTCATGCTGAGCTCCCCCTCGAGGCGGACTGCGGTTGTTACACCTGCCGGAACTTCTCCCGAGCGTATCTGCGACACCTGTTTAAAGCGGGTGAGATCCTTGGCCCCATGCTTGCCACGCAACATAACCTGTATTTTCTCCGACAATTGATGAGAGATGTTGCGACGTCAATTCGAGAGGACTCCTTTGGAGAATTCGAGCGAGACTTCCTCTACACCTACAACGCCGGCGAGTAATCCAAAGCTCTCGAAGAGTGTCCTGTCCACCCTCGTGGTCATGGGGGCTACCTTTGTATCCCGGCTTCTCGGCTTCGCCCGGATCGCCGTCATTGGCGCCGTTTTTGGTGCCTCCGGCGAAGCGGACGTACTGAACGTCGTGTTCAACATTCCCAATAATCTTCGCAAGCTCATGGCGGAGGGAGCGCTGTCATCGGCCTTTATTCCAACGCTCTCTTCCAGTTTGGTTCGCGATCCCTCTCAGCGGGATGCTCGGCGGGTGTTCTCGGGCATCCTCGGTTTCCAGCTGGTGGTCTTGGTGCCTATTCTGGTTCTTTCGGTTGTGTTCAGCCTGGAGATCGTAAACACGATTCTCGACTTTCCGGAAGTGGAACGGCAGCTTCTCTCGTCGGCCTTGTTTAAACGCCTGATACACTACGTACTCTTGATAAGTGTGAGTGCCCTCTTCATGGGCACCATTCATGCCCACAATCGCTTTTTGGTACCTGCGCTTACCCCAATTCTGTTTTCGGTCGCCGTGATTCCGGCCATTCTCCTGCTGCACGATCGAATGGGGGTTTTCTCCATGGCAGTTGGGGTCCTTGCCGGCGGAGTGATCCAGATCCTCGTGCAGGTTCCCTTGCTGGTCAAGCTTGGTTACGCCATTGTGCCGCGCTTCAATTTCGCCGACCCTCTGGTCCGACGCGTCTTGCGCCAGTGGCTGCCGGTGGTGGCCACGGCGTCGATATTCACGGTGAATCAACAGGTTGCGCTGTTTTTTGCCAGTGGCTTGGAGAACGGAAGCAGCTCGGCAATGACGAATGCGCTTACGTTCTTTCAACTGCCCTTCGGGATATTCGCGGCATCCGTCACAACGGTTCTCTTCCCGCGGATGAGCAGGCAGTCAGCTGCCGGGGAGATCGAGGGCTTGCGAGAGTCGGTGACCTTCGGGCTGCGCTATCTGCTTGTATTGCTGGTGCCGGCGGGTGTTATCCTTGGGATGATCGGAACAGAAACAATATCGGTGGCGTTGCAGCGGGGGGCCTTTGAGGTACAGCACACGGTGCTCGCCGGTCAGGTGCTTGCCGGCTACTGTATTGGCCTGTTCAGTGTTGGGGCCTTCAACTTTCTGCAGCGCTTCTTCTATGCGCGGGACAATTACCGTGTACCCTTGTTCGCTGCCGCGATTACCGTCGTCTTGGACGTTGCGTTCTCAATATGGTTGAAGGAGACGGCGCTCCGAGTAGTGGGACTGTCTCTGGCCAATTCGATTGCCTTCTCCATTGGGGTGATCATGCTGACGGTTGCGGCGTACCGGGAAATGAACGGGCTCGACGTCCGTGGTATCTTTGGAACGTTGGCGAAAACGGTCACTGCCTGCGTGCCGACGATTCTCTTTGTGTTGTGGTACCGCAATGCACTCGGCGCGTGGTGGAGGGAAGGCAGTAGTTGGGCGAACTTGGGCCGTTTGAGCATTGTCGGTATAGTCTCGCTGGCGCTGGTCGGAGGAATGCTGGTGCTGCTGCGAGTGGAGGAATTTCGACGCGTGATACGGAGGAAACTGTGAGCGGATACCGACTCAAATCGGCGGCAAGGGCACCCTTGCTGGGGCTACTGATGGGCTTGATACTGGTGCCCGGTGTCTTCGCGCAACTGGATGAAGAGACGCTGGATGAGCTCCGCGACACGATCGAGTTCGGTATCAATGAAGAGGTGTCCCAGGCGATCTCCCGCCTGAAAGAGGCGGATGAGTCGGCCCTCAATGAAGCGCTCCTTGCGCGCTTCCGGGAATCCTTCAATCCGGGGTTGCAAACTCAGATCATAGATTTCTTCAACGAGCTAGGGTACCAGGGAGCGGCGAGCACTGCGGTTGCAATTGTCTCCAACTTCCGGGGGAATGACAATGGGCTGGTAACGTCGGCCGTGCGGCTGTTGAGGAACCCGGATGTGTCCCTGCCCGAGGGTGCGGCTGATGCACTCATGGCGGCGGCCGACAAAGGCTCCGGTAGTGTGGCAAGACAGGCGATCCGGGCTCTCGGTGAGCGCGAGATCGCCGGATCGGAAGAGTTGCTTCTCGAGAAGATTCAGAATCGCAGAACGGACCAGGCCACCCGGGAGGCTGCAATACTGGCGTTGGGAGAAGTTGGAACTGCGCAGTCGACCACAACCCTTCTCAGTATTGCCCAGGACACACAAGCGGGGAGTCTCTACCGCGGCTACGCAATACAATCGCTGGGCCGAATCGGCGCCAAGGACGCTGAAGGGCCCCTACGGCAACTGCTCTCCGGAAAAGATGCCATTGTCCGGTCCTATGCGACACAGGCGCTTCTGGAGCTCGATCTCGACGATAGGCAAGCCATCCTGTCGGGGGCGCTCCGGGACTCATTGGCGCAGACGCGAGTGAACGCCTTGGAGTGGATCAGAGAAAACGAGATCAACGAGATGTCGCGGGCGGTGCAGTACAAAGTTACGAATGACCCCGATCCACGGGTGCGACAGGCCGCCATGAAGACGCTCGCGAGCCTTGGGGCGGAAGAGTACAGCAAAGTTTTGGAGGAGATTGCGCTTGATCCGTCGAAGCCCCCCGAGGATCGCATGAGCGCCATGCAGACGCTTGTAGAAGAGAGTCCGGCCCGTGCGGTGGCGGCCTTCAGTGAGCCGCTGAGAGAGGATCTCTCTGAGGGTGGAAATGGAGCGAAGTCCCTCGCCGATCCCTTGGCGCGGATTCTTTCGCAGACCGGATCCGGCGAGGTGCGGGAGCTCTACCGGATTCTGATTACCGAAGGAACGGGAAACGCCCGGCTCTACGCAATTGCAGGGGTGGAGCGGCAAGAGATAAGCGGTCTGGACGATACCCTGAAAGAGCTGCGGGCGAACTCAGTGCTGCACCCCGCAGCCTTACAGACCATCGAGCGCCTTGTCGGGCCGGCGCCGAAGGAGTCCGACGACGTACAAGGCGAATAGCCCGCACGCCGCCGCCACGCAAAGGCACTATTAGAAATCCGCCGGAGTGACCTCCTCGACTCTGTAGTTGTACGTTCGATCATTGATCTCGAATTGAAGCTCTTCGCCTTCCTTGTGGTTGTAGAGCTCGCTTCCCAATGGCGAGAGATAGGAAATGATTGACTTGTTCGGATCAGATTCCCACGGTCCCATGACCGTGTACTCCTCCGTCTTGTTGGTGTCGAGGTTGGTCAGTTTCACGTGAGTGCCGAATGAGATCGACGAAGCATCCACATCGCTCTTTCGAATGATCTGAGCTCGTTCAAGCTCATCCTTGAGACGGCCGGCCGTCGAATTCAGCATGTCTTGACGCTCCTTGGCGGCCTTGTACTCGGCATTTTCGCTCAGGTCACCGTGGGCTACGGCCTCGGCGATCTCCTTGCTGTTATCCGGCACCTCGACGTCGTGGATGTGGCGTAGTTGAGCCTGCTTCGCCTCGTAGCTCTTCGCAGTAACAATGAAGCCACGACTAACCGTTTCCGCCTCGGATTCGCCGTAGAACTTGAAGTTCGGGTAGCGATCGAGGATGCGTTGTTTGAGCTCAATGACAATGGCCGGATCGAGATCCTTGACGTCGCTCACCAGTGTGAAAATTCGGTTCAAGGATTCGGGATCCGCGTTGTCAATGAACCTGTTCAGATGCTCGTCTTTGAAGAGATAGTTGTGAATCTGGCGATGCAGCTTACGGTTCCCGCTCACGTCCTTTCGGTTGTCGATCTCTCGCGCGGTAATGTCGAGGAGATGGACCATGCCGATGAGAATCTTCTCTTCCGGGACGCCGAGATCCTGGAACCAGGTATCGTCTTTGCAGTTTCGTACCAACCACACAAAGGCCTCGCGCATGTCACGGTAGTTGTTGTGCACGGTGGTAAAGAGCTCGTTCAGCTTGTCTATGTGGCCGTTCTTCTCCAACTCCAGGACAATGTCGCGAGAGAGGTGGTACGGGAACAGCCGCGCATAGTACTCGGCCCAATCAGGCACATACCGCCGAATGTCTTGGAGGAACAGCTTTCGCAGATCATTGCTCTCAATGCCCGTGAATACCTCTTCCATGTCCTTGATGCTTTCGAAGAGTTGGCCGAAATCGAGCTCTACTCCGGGGTTCAAGAATGGATACTTCTCGACCAATCGACGGACAATCAAGTTCGCGGAGACAACGTACTCGTTCGTTGCACCTTGGCTGCGGAGAAACCCCGCGAAGTACTCGTACATCTCCCGGAAGAACTCGCTGTCGGTCCCGATCTCGTCGCTTGTCTCGACGTGCTCCAGGAATTCGTTGAAGGTCTTCACGCGGTCGAAGAAGGTCTTCTCCGCCTTGAACTTGTTAAAGGTCTTCTCCTCGTAGCTAATCGGCTGATCTCGTACGACGAAATGATCCAGCTTATCCGTCAGGTTCCCAAACTGTTTGTTGGTCTTGAGGATCTGGCGCGCCTTCGCGCTCCAGGATGACCACTCCCCGGGGGAGAGGATGTGGGGTACCAGTTCCGCCTTGATGCGCTTCATGTCGGCGGCATTGCCAAGGCTCTTGATGACAACCTTGAGCGCCCAAACGATATCGGTCTTCACCTTGTCATGGAGCTTTTCCTTCTTCCATACGCTTCGAAGGACCCAGATGTGGTCTCTGGGGAGGATGTCCAATGCGCTTACCGCCATCTTGAGGGACATCTCGTGACCCCGCTTGCGGGCAAAGTCAATGCGAATGGACTCGTCTTTGATCTCCCGGATGATGCCGACGCCCCATGACCTGTGGAACACGAAGTTGCCGGCGTCGAAGGAGATATGCTTCTCGAAGTCGGCAATAGCGTCGTGTATATTGCGCCAGCTCTGATTGAGATTGGAAAGACGAATGTACTCGTCGAGGTGACTATGATCGGCATATTTCGCCGTATAGCACTCGACAATCTCCTTTCGCGCCCAGGGGTTGCGGGTGTCGTAGGAGAGCACCCGTTTCAGCACATCGATCGCGGTGTCCCAATTCCCGCTCTTCTTGAAGTGCGGATAGTAGTCCTCGAGGAGCTGGACCGCCCGCTCTTCACTCACGGACTTGGCGATCTTTTGTTCGGCGTGGAAGAAGAACTCGGTTTCCTCCGGAACGTACTGAATGAGCCGATGCCAGATCTCTTTGATATTGTTGAAGCTTCGCTTGTTTATGTACCGGTGGAGCGCTTTCTTGTAGTAGTCGACGGCGGTGTCTATGTCGCCCTCTTCCTCTTTGCGATCCGCAAGGCGGCGGACAATGTCGGCTTCCTCGAAGTCGACCCGAATCAGGCGCTCCCAGACCTCGTATTTCTGTTCCTGCATGTTCTCGCTGTCGTAACAGTCGGCGAGAGTGCGCAAGGCGTGCTTGTTCTCACCGAAGTCGAGAATTCGTGAGGCGAGATACTCGACAATCCTCCACTTGTGATTGTCTGTGAAGATATTGATGAGCACAACGAGGTTTGTGTCGTCAACAGTCTGTCGATGAAGGTGAATGATCCCGGACAGATAGAGCGCAATGATGCTGTTCTTGGTGTGCTGCAGGTGCTCTTCGCACATTTCGTTGACATCATCCTGCAAGCTCTCGGCAAACACGGTGTTGAGAACCTCATCGAGCTCTCGAAAATTGTTGACGGTATAGCTGTTGAGCGCGGCACGAGTCCACTTCTCTTCGTTCAGCAACTCGCCGACCTGATCTAGTACCGTGCGTTCAGTAGTTTGTTGTTGTTCCGCCATCTCGGGCCACTCCTTGAATCAGTTGACGTACTGTCGATAAATCTGGCTGTTGAGACCCCTGAGGCGAAGCAGCACTTCATCGATCTTCGCCGAGTCCTCGTTCGTGTGAACGTAATGGTCAATCAACCAGAAGTATTTGTTAATGAGGCGCGCAGTAACTCGGTCTCCAGGGTTCGGCGCCGCCTCATGCTCGCGTTCGAGCGCATAAATCGATTGTTTCAACTTGCCGTACTCAATGGATCGCAATTCGCGCTTCACCGTGAAAACTCCGAACAGCACTCCATATACCGGCACCCACTCATTGACAGCTTTCCCGGAAATGCCCATCTCAACGACGCTTTCCACCAGACGATGGATCAAGCCGGACTCGAGATTCGATAGATCCACGCCTTGTGGATCTACGAAGAAGGCTTCGCGAAAAAAGACCTTCGCACGCTGAACTTCGTTGACCATGGCGTAGCAATCAGCAAGCTCAGCCAACATCTCCGCGCTGTCGGGACGCTCAGAAGCTCCTTTCTTGAGGAACTCGAGCGCCTTCTGGTAGTCGCCCTTCCACTTGTGGCAGCGCCCGAGGCGAAGAAGCAACTCGGAGTCTGTCGTCGTCCCGTCCTGATACACAGTCAGATAATTCTGAAGAGCAGTATCAAAGACATGGTGCCGAATTACGTATAGGCACCTTTCCGACGCTGATCCGACGCGGTGGAGGAAGCCCTGAAACAACTTCCACTGGGAAAGGAGATACTCCCCTCTCTCGAACCGGTTCGAGATCTCCTCGACTTTCTCTTGCCGATCTTTCCAGAAGTTCAGATATTTCAGTGACGAAACGACTTCCGAATTGTCGAAGTCTTCAGCGAGAGCCTCTTCGAGAAGACGCAAAGCTTCTCCGAGCTGATGCTGCTTGACCAGCTCGTATGCGCGTCCAATAGTCTGGCTGACAGTATCCCCCTGCCGTTCGGAGATGATTCGAGACATAATCCATATATCTTACTGTCCTCTCTATTAATACATTAGATGGCGCCGGTCAGTCAACGTGATGATGGTTTGCCACCCGTGGACGCTTGCGCTATCATGAGCGCACTCGGTTCAGCGGTTTTTAGGGAATGCCGATAATTTCAGGGAAGTGATGATGAGTACAACCGCCCAACGTATTATGGCGCTAACCGCCCTGTTCGTCCTGCTCGGTATTGTCGGAGCACCGGCGCAGGATTCATCGACGGACTCGGCGTCGGCAATTTTCAATGAGGCAATTGACCGCTACGAGGCGGGTCAATTCGAGCAAGCTCTCGTGACCTTTCGGGAGCTGCTCTCGCAGGACTCCTACGAACGCCTTCACGGGGATGCGTATTTCTGGATCGCGAAGTCCGCCATTGCGCTTGGGCGGCTGAACGAGGCGGCAGACAACCTCGAGTTCTTCCTTGCGAACTATCCGGATAACCCCTACTACGTAGAAGGAGCCTACGAGAACGGGCGACTCCTGTATTTGCAGGGTGACTACGAACAGTCCATCCGCGCCCTCGAGGCTTTCGTGAACGAACATCCGCAATCCCCCTTCGTCGCAAATTCCTACTACTGGATAGGAGAGTCGCTTTTTGCCTTGGGACACTTCGACCGAGCCGAGCAAGCGTTTCGGACCGTGACGGAGCAGTACCCACGCAGCTATCGGGCGGAGCCCGCTCAGTATCGGCTTTCTATCATTGACCTCAGGCGTCGCGAGGAGGAACTGCTCAAGTTGCTGCAGTGGAGTCATGAGGAGTATGTGAAGGCGGTTGAGGAGTTTCAGGAACGGGAGCAGTCATTCGAGGCTGCAATATCCGACTATCAACGCCAGATTTCGGAGGATCGGCAGCTCAGCCTCCAATCTGAAGTGCAGCGTTTGACTCAGCAGCAAAACAGCTTGCGCCAAGAGGTGCAACAGAAAGACACGCGGATAGATGACTTGACGGCGGAGATCCAGAACCTTCGGGATCGGCTCTCTGAGGCTCGAGCGACGGCGTCGGAAGCGGAACGACAGGAACCGACTTCGGCCGCACCGGCTCGGGAAGGTGAATTGGACGAGCTCGCCCCGTCGACCAGGGCGCTGGTTGCCGCGAAGGAGCGAGCACTCGAGTTGAAGGAGTTCTTCGTTCGGGAATTGCTGCGAAACGCGGAGGTGGGGCAGTAATATGAGAGATCTTCGTCGCATCCCAGCAGTCATCCTCACAGTGGCGTTTCTCCTTGGGTTCGCGCTTCCGCTGGCGGCGGTAGAATTCGAGGAAGGACGCATCAGGCTCACGCTTCACGAGGATGTTGGACGCTTCAGCTTGAGCTATCTGAGAGATCTCCGGACGGACGAGTACACGCCGCTCTTTTTCGCGCGGGATCCTCGCACATCTGGTATCAGTGTGACCGACGCGGGTCAGGTTCACCGGCTTGGAGATGCGGGCGTCTTCACGCTCCGCACAGAAACGGACAGGAGGGAGCCGGCCTTCGTGTTCGCCTCGGGAACGCTGGAGGTTCGGCAAAGCTTCTCTTTCGTGAGCTCGCCAAGCGCCCGGCTGGTCAACGGGGTAAAGATGACACTCTCCATTACCAACGTGTCTGAGAGCGCGCGAGAGGTTGGACTGCGCATCCTGCTGGACACCTCCCTGTCCGAGGGCGGCGATGCTCATTTTGTTACCGCCGACGGAAGCCCGATTGAGGGCGAGCAGTCCATCCGTCCGAATGCAAGCAACACGTTTTTCGCCTCTCTATCGGATCAGTACGATGGTGTAGGGTTTCAGTACATGATATCCGGTAGCGAAACGACGAGCCCGGAGCGGGTGGTCTTCGCCAATTGGAAGCGATTGTCGGACGCCCGGTTCAGCTACACCGTCCAAGCCGGCAGAAACTTCTCCTTGCTTCCGTACTCCATAAACGATTCGGCTGCAGCGATCTACTACGCAGGGCGTACGCTCGAGCCGGGACAAAGCCGGACAATTACGACCTTTATCGGCAATTACGACGAAGCAGGCTTTGGGTCGGGGGGGCAGCGAAGCGACCTTGCCGGGATGCTGGAGAACGAAGGTGAAGGCGAAGCCTTGACGACGACGGACGCGCTTCTGCAAGAGGTGTTGGCCATAAACGAAGTTGTTGAAGAGATAGACCGGCTTCTCGCCAATCCAGAAGAAGCCTCCAAAGAGGATCTCGAGCTGATACAGCGGCTCCTGGACGAACTGGAAGCGCGGAAAAACGCAATTTCGGATCAGTAAGCGGAATGTCGGAAAAAGCTCGGGGCCTGCGCGCGGCGGAGCGACTGTATCACCAGGGCCGGTACGGGGAAGTCATTCGTCACCTCGAGCCGCAGGTCTTTGCCTATCGAGAGAACCCGCGGTTCTATGAGCTTCTCGGTTTTTCATGCCTTCGCACCGGAGACTACGGTGGGGCGTACTCCTTCCTCAGCAGGAGCAGTCAACTCGATCGCGACAACCCCCGGGTGTTGGACGCGCTGGCGGTGGCGGAGCTCAAGCGCCGGCGGCCCACGGACGCCATACAGACCTGGCTGGATGCGCTGGAGCTCGACCCAGGGGACAAACTGGCGAAGAAGGGCTTGAACTTGGTCCGCCAGGCGGAGAATCCGACTGCGCTGGCCCAGGACCTGAGCGAGCGCGAAGTTCGAGCTCTCCTTCCCCCCTCACCACGTCGAGGACTCCTGCTGCGACGATTGGCGATTGTCGGCGCGGTCGTGATCGCAGTCGGGGTCGGAGGCTATCTCGTATCGATGAGCGGTATTCTGACGCAAGAAGAGGGACCTCCTCCCCGTGAAGGCGAGGAGCTTGCCCGATTCAACCAAGAACCTGATTCGTGGATCGGCTATGAAGGCGAGTTTCGATATGTCTTTACGGAGGACGAGGTAGAGCGCATATTCGATCGAGCCGCAGGTTACTTCCACAACTTCCGCGACAATATGGCGCGGCGAGAAATCAACCGCATCTTGAACTCCAACGCCTCCTCCGCTGTGAAGGAGCGCGCTTCGCTGTTGACCGAATACATTCAGACTCCCGACTTCTCATCCTTTCAGGACAACTTTGCGTATGACGACGTTGTCTCGGAGCCCTGGCTCTACCAGGGCTGCTACGTTCGGTGGCGCGGTCGAGTGGCAAACCTCTCCGTTGGTGAGACAATCAGTTTTGACCTGATGGTTGGATACGAGGATGGGCGCGTTCTCGAGGGCGTCGTATCGGCAGCGGTGCCCTTTGGCGTCTCCATAGATGCGGGTGAGTCCGTGGAAATCATTGGACAGGTTGAGGTCGAGAAGGATCGATTGACCCGGATCGCGGTAGTGTCTATCCGACGACTCCTGGGAGAAGAGTAGAAGTGCGTGCCGTGGTTCAACGCGTACACAGCTGCACGGTTTCGGTCGACGGAGACGCGGTCGGCAGCATTGGCCGGGGAGTATTGATCTACCTCGGCGTGGCTGCGGACGACGAGGAGCGTGACCTGGACTATCTGTCTCGGAAAGTCGCCGGGTTGCGCGTATTCGATGACGAGAACGGCACCCCGAATCTCTCCCTTGTGGAGGCGGCAGGAAACGCTTTGGTCATTTCTCAATTCACCCTCTACGGTGACACGAGGAAGGGACGACGGCCCTCGTACAACCGCGCCGCCGGAGCGGAGGCGGGAGAATACTGGTACGAACGTTTCGTGGAATCGCTTCGAAGCAACGATCTGAACGTTGAAACCGGGATCTTTCGGGCTCACATGGACGTCGCTTCCGTCAATGACGGTCCCATGACCATTCTCATTGACTCACGTCGAGAGTTTTAGTCGACTCATGTAGGCACGTGGGTCAAATGTCTCAAAGAAGGGAGAGAGGGACTCTTCTCGGTGCATCCGCAGCACGATCTCCGCGCTGAGCCGTGCCGAGGGTACGACGTGCACAAAGGGAAGCTGTTCGCGGAGATCGGGGCCGCACTTTAGGGTATCTGCGACCACGAGACTGTGAAGAAGCCCCTCTTCATAGAGTCGAGTGAGTCGTGCAGTTGCGGGATCGGACAGCACTGCATGAATGGCGACAATGTGAATCTTCGCAACATCGCGTTTGTTCAGTTCTCGGACCAGTCGCTCCACCGAGCCGGCCGTATCTATCATGTCATCTACAATCCAGATCTCTTTGCCCTCTATGGGTGAATCGGAGAGAATGTTGATCGACTCCACCGTATTGGTCTTCGTGTAGTCACGATGCTTGTGGGCTATTACGAGATCGGTCCCGAAGGCGTTCGCGTACTTCTTCGCAATTCCCTCTCCACCGGCGTCAACGGAACAGAAGACCCAATTATCTCGTACGTAGTCCTCGAGGCGGTCCCTGGTGCGAACGAAGTTGTCACAAAGAAACTCCGCCACCAGAGCGTTGGCCGGGATATCGTCAATGGCACACACGGTGGGGTCGACTATCGTCCGCGACTTCTCGGAGTGGAGCTGATAGGTGATAATGTGGTTCGTCCCAAGGCTCACGAGCGTCTTGTAGTGGACCCAGAACCCCACTGAGTTTCGGCGAGTCGTACGGTCCGACCGTGACGAGGAGCAGTAGGGTTCGAACACGGTAATGCGTTCCGCCTGGCTGCGTTGCAGCGCATCCACGGCGTGATACAGCTCGAGCTTGTTTTCCTCGACGGACAGATCGAGGTCGTTGCGCCCGGCACTTGCGAAGACAAAAACGTCCTTGCCCCGAAGCGTCGTGTTCACCTCTACCTCCATTTCGCCGTCGGCAAAGCGAACAGGACGAAGACGCGACACTGTGTCCCTGAGTCGGTATTCTGCATTCACCTCGGGAAAGGTCTCGAGATGGTACGCCACCTCAGCCGCGTACTCCATGGTCGACCTGGTCGAAAGAAGCAGTAGCTCGCCACGCATACGCGAGAAGCTATAGCACACCTCTCGTGGGGCGTCAAAGGGGCGCCGTGGCATATTGACCGCGCATTAAGCTCATCGATATAGTGTCACCAGTGAATCGCCAGGTCTGTTCCCGTCGTGCCATAGAGTGGTAACCATTATCCCCCGAAGGAACAAAGAAGGACGTGCCCATGGCAAAGAAAGAATCGTCGGCTGATCTTCACGACGAGAGCGAGAAGCAGCGCGCAATAGAGGCGGCGAGACTGCAGATCGAGAAGCAGTTCGGGAAGGGCTCTCTCATGAAGATGGGCTCCGGCACCGAAGTGAAGAATATCGAGACCATTCCGAGTGGCTCGATCCTCCTGGACGAAGCTCTCGGCCTCGGTGGCTACCCGAAGGGGCGCGTCATTGAGGTGTTTGGGCCGGAATCCTCCGGAAAAACAACCCTGGCCCTCCACGCGATTGCGGAGGCGCAGCGGCAGGGTGGAATAGCTGCATTCATTGACGCCGAGCACGCTCTCGATCCGATCTACGCTCGAAATCTGGGCGTTAACGTCGACGAGCTCTGGGTATCCCAGCCCGACACAGGCGAACAGGCTCTTGAGATAGCGGAATCCCTCGTTCGATCCGGCGCGGTGGATATCATCGTCGTGGACTCGGTTGCCGCGCTGACCCCGCAGGCAGAAATCGAAGGTGACATGGGGGACTCCCACGTTGGCCTCCAGGCCCGGCTCATGAGTCAGGCACTGCGAAAGCTGACGGCGACCATTTCGAAGTCCGGTACGAGCCTCATCTTCATAAATCAAATCCGGATGAAGATCGGCGTCATGTTTGGGAATCCCGAGACGACTACGGGCGGCAAGGCACTGAAGTTCTATTGCTCGGTGCGAGTGGAAGTTCGCCGTATCGAGACCATCACGGCCGGCGCCGACGAGGCTGTGGGCAACAAGGTCCGTGTGAAGATTGTGAAAAACAAGGTGGCGCCTCCGTTTCGGAAGGTGGAGCTCGAGTTAATCTTTGGAAAGGGGCTGTCCTACTCCGCGAGTCTCTTGGACGCCGCACTGAAGTATGATCTTATTCAGAAAAGCGGAAGTTGGTACTCCTACGGAGAGGAACGTATTGGCCAAGGTCGGGAGAACGCGAAACTGTTCCTTGAAAACAACGAGGATATTCGCGCAGACCTCGACGCCAAGCTCCGAGAGAAAATGTTCGCCCACTTGAAGCCGGCGCCTGAAGCGAGCACGGGGACGGCCGAGGCCGTCAACGAAAAGAAGGGCGGGGACGATGCTCCGCGCTCCAAGAAGCAGAGTACGGCGAAGAAGGAGAACGCCGAGGCTGGTGACACGGAGCTCTTCTGACCAGGCGAGGCGTGCATACATCGGCATTGGAGCCAATGTCGGCGAGGTGGAAGGTACCATCCGTTCCGCCGCGGCGGAGCTAGATACGCTCCTCGACGGTCTTCACGTTTCGAGTTTGTACAGGACAGCCCCGCTGCACCGCAGCGACCAGCGCGATTTCGTAAACGCGGTGGTCAGCGGCTTGTGGTTGGGAAGGGCGGAAGCGCTCCTCGACAGGCTTCATGAAATTGAGGCGCGGTACGGGCGCGACCGAACATCGGAGCTCCGCTTCGGACCGAGGAGCTTGGATCTCGACCTGCTTTTGTTTGGAGACGTGGTTATTGATCGAGAGGATCTCTCGCTTCCGCATCCGCGGATGGAGGAGCGTCGTTTCGTTCTCGAGCCACTCGTGGAAGTGGATCCCGAATTGCTGAATCCACGAAGTGGCAAAAAGTTCGCCGAGATCTTGACCGACCTGGAGGATCAGCGGGTAGAACGGGTGGGAGAATTGTGGTGACGGATAGGTTGACGGATAGCTCGGGGGAAAACACTGAGACCGATAACGGGGTCCAGTTTCGCCTGGACGCCTTCGAGGGCCCCCTCGACTTGTTGCTCTTCCTTATCCAAAAGTCGGAAATAAACATTCACGATATTCCCGTCGCGCAGATTACTGAGCAGTACCTAAGCTACCTGCGTTACGCCACCGGCGTTGACTTGGACAATATCACCGAGTTTTACTTGATGGCCTCGACGCTGCTGCATATCAAGTCGCGGATGCTCCTTCCCGTCGAGGCGCCGGACGACGACGAGTTCGAGGATCCCCGGCGAGAGCTGGTGAATCAACTCATTGAGTACCAGAGGTATAAGAAGCTCACTCAGCTCATGTTGGAGCAACAGGAGAACGCCGGCTGGAATCTCGAGCGGAGGAAGGATCAGCCAACGCTTCCATTTCCGGACGAGGAGGAGCAGTGGGAAGACCTCGACGTCTGGGAGCTTTTAAAGACGTTCTCGCGGATCGTCTCTTCAATCTCGGATGGGCGGATCATAGACCTGTACGAGCAGGTGACGGTGAACGAGAAGCTGAGCCTGATCGAAGAGCTTCTCGAGTCTCGTGAAGAGTTCCGGTTCACCGATCTCCTGACGACCGAAGGCTCCGTACTCGAAGCGGTATGCGCCTTCTTGGCCATTCTGGAGTCGGTCAAAACGCGCCGCATCCGCGTTTATCAGAATCGCATGTTCGGGGATATTCGGATCCGCAAGCGAGAGGTACATGGAATTGGAGAGAGAAGTAGCGATAGTTGAGGCAATTCTCTACCTCGAGGGCGAGCCGATTGCGGAGAACGGTATCGCAAAGATCAGCGGTTTGGCTCCTGAAGTCGTGCGCCGCGCCCTTGAAAGCTTGGCGCAGAACTATGCGGATGATCCACGGCGTGGACTCCAGGTGCTCTACGAGGAGGGCCGTGCGTATCTTTCACCTAAGCGCGATCTGTGGCCGGAGTTGAAGGACCGGTATGCAAAGCGGAGCCACGCCGGTCTCTCCAAGGCGGCCATGGAAACACTCTCCATCATTGCGTACTCCCAACCGGTCACGAAGGCCGAGATCGAGAGTCTTCGAGGTGTGAACGTCGACGGAATGATCAAGTTGCTGCGGGACAAGAGCTTGATCAAGGATGTCGGACGTCGCGATACGCCGGGGCGCCCGGCACAGTACGGCACGACTCGGGAGTTTCTTCGAGTCTTTGGACTATCCAGCATTGCCGATTTGCCCAAGTTAAGCGAAACGGATGAGGAGCGATTTCGACTCAATGGATAAAGGCCCGAAAGCAGGCAAGAACGAACGATTGAGACTCCAAGTCTATCTGGCGCGAAGCGGTGTGGCCTCCCGGCGCAAGTCCGAGTCCATTATCGCCGCGGGCCGCGTGACGGTGAACGGTAAACGGGTTACCGCCATGGGAACAGTGGTGTCCCGAGGGGACGAAGTGCGCGTCGACGACGTGCCCATTGAGATTGAGCGGAGTTCGCGGTACCTCGCCATGCACAAGCCGAGAGAGGTAATCAGCGCGGTCAGCGATCCCCGGGGCCGTACCGTTGTGTGCGACCTCTTGGCGGGCGATGTTCAAGAACGGGTTTATCCCGTTGGACGCCTCGACTACTGGTCGACGGGACTCATACTGCTGACGAATGATGGTGAGTTTGCGAAAGTCATCTTTCACCCGTCCTACGAGATTGAAAAGGAGTACCTGGTTGAAACGACCGAGGGGCTTCCCGAGAAGGTCCTCAAGGACTTCGTTTCGGGCACTACGATTGACGGTGAGCACTATTGCGCCTTGCGATATCAGCGCACCGGCAAGAAGACGGCCAATATTGTCCTCAATGAGGGCAAGAATCGAGAGATTCGCCGCGTCCTCGAGGCGGCCGACCTTAGGGTTCGGCGGGTACATAGGTCGCGGATAGGTGTCGTTTCTCTTGGAACGTTAAAACCGGGAGCGTATCGCGCCCTCACAAAACGCGAAGTTGCCTGGTTCAAAGGGCATCGTCCGGAAGATGCGGAGGCGTAGGTGGTTGTTGCAATTGACGGTCCGGCCGGGTCTGGAAAGAGCACCGTAGCAAAGGAGTGTGCCGACTCGCTCGGGTTTGTATACGTGAACTCGGGTGAGTTGTATCGGGCAGTTACCCACAAGGCCCTGCAAGCGCTGTCCGACCCAAAGGATCTGGGAAAGGTGGAAGCCTTGGCCCGGGAGACCAGCCTCGAGGTGACGACCGACGGCATACGCGTTGACGGCCGTCTTCTCACCGACGCGCTGCATACACCGAGCGTAGATAACTGGGTGTCGCAGCACTCCGCCATTCCAAAGGTGCGTGAGATTGTCAATGCGGAGCTTCGTCGAGCAGAGACGAGGAACGACCTGATCGTGGAGGGCCGGGACATTGCGACCGTCGTGTTTCCAGACGCTGCGGTGAAGATCTATTTGGATGCGGATGTCGAGACACGGGCGCGGCGTAGGCACGAACAACAGCGCGATGAGGTCCCGCTGGAGGAGCTTCGACGGACAATTGTGGACCGCGACGAGCGGGATCGCCGGAAGCAGGGCGGGGCCTTACGCATTGCGGAGGACGCCGTTTACCTCGATACCTCGGGCTTGACCATCACCCAGGTTTGTGCAAAAGTGTTGGATACTATCCAGCGTCAGTACCAAAATCAGGAGTCTCAGAACAATCATGGCAGATAAGGATGCACAAAACAGCGAAATACCACAGCAGACCGGGGTCTCTGAAGCTCAAGAGAGAATGATGGATGAATCTCTCAAGACTTTGGATGAGCTCGAAGTCGGACAGGTGGTAGACGGCACGGTTGTGCAGATTGGCTCTGAACACGTATTTGTCGATATCGGATACAAAAGCGAGGGTCGCGTTCCAATTGAGGAATTCGAGGATGATCTCCCTACGGTGGGGGATGCTGTCTCCGTCGTCCTGCTGAGCAAGGACGCGAGCCGCGGCGGCGTCGCTGTATCCAAGCGAAAAGCCGACGAACGCGTGTTCTGGAAACAACTCAAGCAGGCCTTTCAAGACAATGAGCCGGTCGAGGGAAAAGTAGTTCGCACCGTCAAGGGCGGCTTCGAGGTGCGCCTTCACGCGGGTGTTCGCGCCTTCAACCCCATCTCAAAAATCGACCTGCGTCGAGTAGACGAGCCCGAAGAGTACGTTAGTCTAGCCTCGAGCTTCTATATTGAGCGGCTTTACAGCGACAATCGCGTGAACATTGTTGTTTCCCGTCGACGGTGGCTCGAAGAAGAGGTCGACCGGCGCCGCGGACAGTTCTTTGAACAGGTCGGCATTGGTGACGTCGTCGAGGGAACGGTGAAATCTTTCACCTCATTCGGCGCATTCATCGACCTCGGTGGCTTTGATGGTCTGCTGCATATCAACGACATGAGTTGGGGCCATGCAACGCGACCAAAAGACTACGTCAAGAAGGGCGACAAGATCACGCTCAAGGTCATCCGCATGGATCCTGAGGAGAAGAAGATCAATCTCTCTCTTCGCCACATGACCGAGGACCCGTGGAACTCCTTTGAGGACAAATACCGAGTCGACCAGGTTGTGAGCGGTACGGTCACCAAGCTTACCGACTTCGGCGCCTTCATTGAGCTCGAAGAAGGCATCGAGGGCCTCGCACACATCTCGGAGCTATCGTGGGTGAAGCACATTAATCATCCCAAAGAGGTCCTCAATGTTGGTGACGAGGTCGAGGCGAAAATCCTTGATTACGACGTTACCGAAGGCAAGGTTTCCCTCGGGATCAAGCAGGTCCTACCGAATCCCTGGGAGGAGATTGCCTCGAGATATCCAGAGGGTACCCGCATCACCCGTCCGGTGAAAAAACTCACCAACTCAGGCGCCTTTGTCGAGATCGAAGAGGGGATCGATGGGTTTCTTCACGTCGACAACCTCTCCTGGACAAAACGCTACAAGCACCCGGGTGCCGTCCTTACCGAGGGCGAAGAGATCGAGTGCATGGTGGTTTCCGTCGATCCGGAGAACCACAACGTGCGACTCGGAGTGAAACAGCTTGAGGAAGACCCATGGGCGTACCTCAAGCGTGCGCACGCCAACCACGTTGTCATGGAAGGTGAGATCACGAACATCACCGACTTTGGTGTCTTCGTGCGCGTTCCCGGCGGTGTCGAGGGCTTGATCAATAAGGCCAATTTGGCCGATCCCAAGGTAGAAGATTTCGAAAAGGCGGTACAGCGCCTCAACGTCGGAGACACGATCAACTGCGTCGTAACGGACGTGAATCCCGGAAAACAGCGGCTTTCGCTGTCGGTCCGCGAGCTCGAACGCCGGGAACAGCGGCAAGAGCTTGAGAAATACATCCACGACGACGAAGAAGAGACGACACTTACGTTGGGCGAGATGCTCAAGCAGAAGGAGCGCATGTAGCCGCTTCGACTTGAGCGTGACGGGATGCTCGAATCAAACATTGACTCGCAGAAGGTCGAGACGCTCATTGAGATCAACTCGCTTATCAATTCCGACTATAGCGATGCGCAAGCGCTTTTGCAGCGCATCGTTGAGTCGGCAATGCGTTTGACCGATTCACAGGCATCCTCGCTGCTTCTCCTGCATCCAGAAAACAATCGGCTCTACTTCGAAATTGCCCTCGGGTCCAAGGGCTCGGAGGTAAAACGCTTCTCCCTCGCTCTCGGTGAGGGGATTGCGGGCTGGGTCGCGCAGCATAATCGTTCTCTAATTGTGAACGATGTGGAGACGGATGAACGCTTCTTTGCGGATATCAGCAAGCAGATTGGCTTTCCTACTCACGCGATCCTGGCGGTTCCCATGCGAGTGAAGGATCGCTGCACCGGAGTTCTCGAGATGATCAACAAGAACGACGGTAAGCCCTTCAACGACGCCAATCGCCAGTGGCTCGAGATTTTCGCGAATCAGGCCGCGTTGGCCGTCCAGAACGCCCGCAACTTCGAAAAGGCGCGGGAGGAGATATACTCCTTGCAAGCGCAGATCGACACGGAGCAGGGCTACCATACACTGATCGCCGAAAGCCCGGTCATGGATGAGAAGCTCGCGTTGGTTGACCGCATCGCGAGGAGCAATTCTTCGGTGCTGATTCTCGGAGAGAGCGGGGTGGGGAAGGAGCTCTTTGCCGAGCAGATCCACCTTCGTAGCAGCAGGCGCAATAAACCGCTCATACGGGTGAACTGTGCGGCGCTGCCGGAGAATCTCCTCGAAAGTGAGCTCTTCGGCCACGTGCGGGGCGCCTTCACGGATGCTCACCAAGACCGGCGGGGCCGCTTTGAGCTTGCAGATGAAGGAACGATCTTCCTCGACGAGATCGGCGACATTCCCCACGGCGTGCAGGCAAAACTGCTTCGCGTCCTCCAGGAGCAAACCTTCGAACCTCTCGGTTCGAGCCAACCCATCAAGGTCAATGTTCGGATTGTAGCGGCGACGAATAAGGACATTGAGGAAGCAGTAGACGAGGGCGAATTTCGGCGAGACCTCTTCTACCGTCTGAATGTGCTCCCGATCTATATCCCTCCGCTCCGAGAGCGTCCTGAGGATATTCGGGCTCTCGCGGATCATTTCCTCAAGAAGTCGGTCCGCGA
Organism: uncultured Spirochaetaceae bacterium; assembly: GCA_964413635.1. Classification (GTDB taxonomy): domain Bacteria; phylum Spirochaetota; class Spirochaetia; order DSM-27196; family PWMO01; genus CAYFQV01. Next base: position 40,956 of record CAYPTH010000003.1, on the reverse strand, counting down.
TATAAAGAAGTCGGTTCGCGGCTTCAGTGATGAGGCAATGGAAGAGCTGCTCTCCTACACCTGGCCTGGAAATGTGCGGGAATTGCAGAACGCCGTTGAGCGTTCCGTTGTCATGACTCGACGGGAGTTAATCCACCCGGAGGACCTGATTCTGCAACCGAATAGAAAGGTGCGTGCGGACCGCTACGCCAGTCGATCCTTGAAAGAATCGGTCAATATCTTTAAGAAGCAGTTTATTCGAACGACCCTGGAACACCACGGCTGGAATCAGACCCACGCGGCAAAAGCTCTCGGAATCCAGCGCACGTACCTTTCCAGGCTCATAAAAGAACTCCATATTTCACACTAGATTCAAGGAGCAAGAGGGTATGAGTAACGCACCTCAGCGAGACACCAAGGCCGCAATTTCCGAAGCGGTGCAAAACTTCATTACACGGTATCGAATCCCGCTTCTCATTGTTCTCGGTACGGTGGTAGTTGTTGTCGTGGCACTCTTTGTCTACTTCGAGGTTCGCGACAACCGGGCATCCGCCGCAGCGAAGCAACTGGCGGACCTCGAAGAAACCTACACGGCGTGGCAGGAGGCCGACGACGACGCACGTGGGCAAATCGAGGAAGAGTTCATCTCCGCCTTCGACCATCTAACGTCGCGATACAGTGGTTTTTACGCTGCCGCGCGAGCGCGTTTCCTCCGGGGGAACTTGCACTGGCAGCAGGAAGAGTGGACCGAAGCCGCCACCTGGTACACTGCCGTCGCGGACGAAAACGAGGAAAGCCACCTCGCGTCCGTCGCTCTCTACAACGCCGCGGCAGCGCACGAGGAGGCCGGGGGAAGGCCCGCTGCCATTGAGGCGCTCACGCGACTAGTTGAAAGCTACTCAGAGGACAGCGCCGCCGAGGTCCCCCGAGCACTCTTCTCCCTCGGACGACTCTATGAGAGCCAAGAGTCCTGGAGCGAAGCGGCCGACTACTACCGACAACTGACGGAGGGGTACGCCTCCAGCAATTGGACAAACTTTGCACGCGACCGTATAATCTGGCTCACATCCGAGGGGCTCATAGAAGAAGCTTCTTAGCAACCGGGGCGGGGCGCCATGAAACAGAAGAGGACCAAGATATTCGAGGTTAAGTACTTCGGATTGATCATCGGCTTGTTGCTCTTCGGGGCGATTGTCCTTGTCGGGAACACGACGGTAGTCTTTGATCGCCTCGAGACCCAGATGCTGGATGTGCACTTTCGCCTGAAGAATGTCTTCCGCGGGGAGACGATTCAGGAAGGCGTCACCCGGGTTGAGCGCAATCCGAAGATATCCTCGGATATCCTCATTGTGGGTATAGAAAACAGCACCTTGAGCCGGTTTGGGCGGTGGCCCTTTGATCGTTATCGATGGGCCGACTTCTTGGACTCGTTGTCGCGCATTCGCAATGAAAATGAACGCGAGCGCTCCATTTTGCTCGACGTCTTCATAAACGAGCCCTCGAACAACGCCCACAATGACGCGCTCCTCCAGCAAGCAATCAAGAACAACGGACGGGTTTTCCTTGAGACCATTCTCAAGCTCAATCCGCCCCCGGCGAATACGGCACAGGAGTTCTTTGAGCGCCACGACGCCTTCTTTGAGAACGTCGGCGAGATCACGAACGTCACCGGGGACTGGCAGGACTTGCCGCTCAACATGGGATTGGATCCACCGTTAAAGCCCTTGGCGCGAGAAGCGCGGGGTTACGGACACGCGAACTTCCACGACGACTTCGACGACATCTACCGTCATCAGACCATGATCGCGAAGACTTCGCGGCTGGTAGAGACTATTCCGCTCCGCAATCTAACGACGGACTACGAGCTCGACCCTTCGTCTTACCAAAGGCTGGCGTGGTTCGACCGAGACGGATGGCAGCACAACATCTCATATCCCCTGACCGAGGAGCGTCTCGCCGATCTTCGCACGGAGATGGAAGAGCTCGCTCCGGCGCAGATGATCGACACGAATGACGATGGCGAGGCGGATGACAGCATCTACTTGATTCGACGCTTCCAGGATCACTTCATCCCCGCGATAACGCTCTTCCTTGCCATGGATTACCTGAACGTCGGGATCGAGGAAGTCCAGGTAGAAGTCGGCTCCCACATCCTTTTGCCCAGTCCCGAGGTTTTCAACGTAGAGACAGGGGAGTGGCAACCTTACCAGATCGTGGCGGAGCCGGCCACGTTCGACGAAGAGGGAAATCTCGTCGAAGAGGCTGTGTATCGAGAGGTCCCAGAGATCCGAATACCCATTGATGATGAAGGACAGATGCTCATCAACTACATGGGAGTTCGGTCGAGTGCAGCCCGGGACGGGTACCAGACCTTTCCGGTACGCCCCTTCGCCGGCTACGCTGCTCGCGTCCCGGGACCGGATCCGGAGACCTGGCCCCCAACAAAGGCTCTTGCCAATAAGATTGTCATGGTTGGTGCCTTCGCTGCCGGAATAGTCGACGACGAGAAACCGACCCCGTACGGTCTCATGTACGGAATTGAAATGTTTGCGAACGCCCTCAATACCGTCATCATGGACAACTTTCTGCACTACGTGCCCGAATGGGTGAACCTGGCCATTCTGGCGGGACTCATCCTCATTGTGGCCTTCTTCACGGCGCGAATCGGTACGCTGTGGTCGGTTGTCGTGACGGTGGTGCTGGTTGTGGCGCTTTTTCTCACGAGTACCATCCTCTTCGATGTGGAAGCGGTTATCCTGGACTTCGTAACACCGGCGATTGCCATTGGCATCAGCTTCATTGCGATTGTCGTCTATCGAGTCATGACGGAAGAGCGAGACAAGCGGCGCATTCGCGACATGTTTGGCCGCTACGTCAGCCCGACAGTTGTCGACCAGATTCTGGACAATCCACCGGAGCTGGGTGGCGTGGATAAGGAGCTTACGGTCTTCTTCTCCGACATCCGCGGCTTTACCACACTGTCGGAGTCAATGACGCCGCAGGAGCTTGTAAACCATCTGAACGAGTATCTCACCCGAATGACCGACATCATCATGGAGTATCGAGGAACCCTGGACAAATACGTTGGAGACGAGATCATGTGCTTCTGGGGAGCGCCACTACCGGAGGCGGACCACGCATACCTGTCCTGCGAATGCTCTCTGAAACAGATGGCAGCGCTTCATGAGCTGAATGCGCAGTGGCCCGAGCAGAAACGCATCGATATAGGAATAGGACTGAACTCCGGGATTATGACTGTCGGGAACATGGGCTCTCAGGGTCGAATGAACTATACGCTTACCGGAGACAACGTAAACTTGGGGGCTCGACTCGAAGCGACCAATAAGGTGTACGGGACGAACATCATCATGAGCGAGTACACCTATGGGCTGGTGAAGGATCGGGTGATCGCCCGTGAGCTTGACAACATACGCGTTAAGGGAAAAAACCGTCCGGTCGTAATCTACGAGCTCATCGATGTGGTCGAGAACGGCGGGGAATGATCGAGGCGCGACGCGGCGGCTCGCCGGCCGCCTTCGGGCTTGTCCCACTCTTCGGTACCATTCTGCTCTTGTGGCTGCTCTTGTGGGGCTGCGGGATACCGAGTGCCGGGTTCATTGGACCACCGGGAGAAACCGATGGGCAGGATTTGGAGTCCCTCCCGGTTGTCACGTTTGATCACAACGTTGAAGCGAACGACACGGAAGACTTCAAGGGCTACGAGCTTTACTATCGCTTCTACGACAACAACGCAACTGACGGCACAGACTACGAAGTGGACAGAGAACAAATCCTCGGGTCCCCACCGGGGACGGGCGTGCTCGAAAGTACAGGGTACCGGCGAGTTGTCCGCGCTTCCGGCGACTCAGTAGAATCGCAGGAGCTGCCACTAATCCCCGTGCCGCAGAGCGCAAAAAGTCAGGATTTCGAGGTCACGCTATCATTCGGACTGGTATCGGCCGTAGATCCCGACGAGGCGTCGGCGCGTTGGCTTGGCAACGAAGAGCCTTTGGCGCGTTCCGTCCCCCAAGAGGACTCCCAAGCGCCGAAGGGATTCATCCTCGGCAGCTACAATGGCGCAGAAGACGAGGATTTAGAGCAGATCAGCAGGGTCATCGACCAGGTGATATTTGAGCAACAGCTCTATATCGCGCTGTATGGACTCGGTTACGGCATTGACGGCTTGGCTTTCGAACGGATTTACAGCGCACCGGAGTTTCTAGGATACTTCGTATTGCAGCCGGATCAGTAAGGAACAATGCGTGGAACAGCAGGGGATGACATATTTTCTTACCGTGGGGCTCACGTACGCCGTTATTGGCTTCGGCGTGAGCATTTTGTACGTATACATCTTTCGAAGGCGTTTCCTTGGTCGCTTCTGGGGCGCGCTGATTGTCGGCTTGGTCGGATCGTTCTTGGGAGGCGTAATTGACTTTTTGTTCAACGACATCATCGAGGCGCTTGCGAACTTCAACAACGCCGTAAATATCTTCCCAGCATTGATAACCGCAGTTGTTCTGGTCTCGGTCTTCGCACGTATTTCCGAGGATCGATAGAAAACCAATAGAAAAGGGTCACGCGAGTAGGCAGATGACGAGTGCGCAGGTGGCGTGAGGGAAAAGCGCAGAGGATTCCAGGCTGCTTCATTTTCGCCTCCCGAACTTCTGATAATGGATATTCTGTCTACTTATAGCGGCAGGTGGGTGGGTTGATCTGTGGAAGCGTATGAACATGTATAATGAACAAGACAGCACGGATAGAGTCTCGGCCGGCGATGATCCGCTACCGGAGGAGATTCATGCTATTCAGCGTTTCTTCGGGATCATCCGGCGGCTCCGTGCTCCGGATGGATGTCCGTGGGATCGCGATCAAACCCTTTCCTCCATGCGCCGTTTTGTGATCGAGGAAGGCTTCGAAGTCGTCGAAGGAATTGATGCGAACGACAGCGCGGCGATCCGTGAGGAATTGGGCGACCTCTTCTTGATCAACGCAATGCTCTCGGTGATAGCCGAGGAGTCGGGACGATTTCGGGTCGCCGAGGTGTTCGAGGAGGTCTCGGAGAAGCTGGTGCGACGACATCCGCACGTTTTCGCCGGAGCTGACGCGAGCACCCCCGGTGCGGTAGAGGCACAGTGGGAAGATATCAAGCGTCAGGAAAAGGCGGAAAGTGAGTCCGGGGCAACGGGAGATTCGGGTCGGAGCGCCTGGAACCCAGGGGTGTCCCGGAGCGTCTCTCCCCTCGAGCGGGCGCGGAGGGTTCAGAAAAGCGCGGCCAAGGAGGGCTTCGATTGGCCGAAAGCGTGGGGAGTTGCTCCGGTCTTTGAGAAGATCTCTGAAGAGCTCGTCGAGCTTCGGACGGTAGCGGAGAGCGGGAGCTCGTCCTCGCGTGCGCCCGGCGGGAGTGACTATGCCGCCATTGAAGAGGAGCTCGGTGACCTTCTCTTTGCCGTTGTGAATCTGTCGAGGAAACTGAAAGTCGACCCCTCCCTCGCCCTGTCTCGTGGAGTCGACAAGTTCGAACGGCGCTTCACGTCGGTCATGAAGGAGGCGCGTATGAGCGCCGAGTCCAAGGATCATTCCGTGAGGGATATCGAGGAGTTGGAGGCCCTGTGGCGTCGCGTTAAGGAGCGGGAACGCGAGTAGCAAGCGGGAAAATCAGTCTTCCTGTCAAGCCTGCTCGGCGCGCTTCAGCGCGGCCGGCGGAAAGCGATCCCGAAAGCTCTGTGGGTTCGAGGCGTGCGACCCGCGGGCCAGCGATCGAAGCCGGGTGACGGAAAATCCGTGGCGGACAGGGTGCGTTCCGAGGGCGCTCTCGAGGATTTTGGTTAGCCCTCGCCCACTCCCCTGTGAACGGTCTATCCGGATGCGAATGGTCACTTGGGCGCCGTCGGGGGCTCTTTGAGCGTCCGAGTCGGCGTCCGAGAATGGAGCTCCGGCAACAAGATCAAGCTCTTGGATTTCCGGAGCCTCGGATAGGGCGCTGATCGTTGTTGTATCGAGCTCACCCTGTACCTCGTAATCCCCACCCCAGTACGCCGACATCAGTGCGGTGCGATCATACTTAGACGCATTGTTGTGACCCCAGGCCTCGGTCACACGCAAGCCCTGCGGCAGTCCTTCGTTGATACGTTCACATACTTTAGAAGCATGTATGAAACTTTGCACAGCCCCCTCCTGTTTGAGGGCGAGCCAAAAGCGGAGATACTCGTCATCGCTCTCAACACCGGTAGATAAGGGTTGCGCAAACTCCACTCTTGGCTTTGGATGAAAGCCTCTGGTGTATTCAACCGGTATGCCCGCCCGAAGGAAGGCGCGTGCGAAGGTATTGACCAGGCTGAGGTGGGCAATGTAGGCGGCACGACCGTGCTTGTGGAATTGAAGGATGACCGGATGGCGGTCCAGCTCCTCGGTGGCGGCCTTGTCGGATCCGGTATCGCCTTGCTCGGTGGGGGCACCTGCCCCGACGGAAACAGTCCGGGCGGCAATCTCGGTATTGCAGACACCGCATTTCTCTCGGCAATTGGGAGAGCATGCGTCGGTAAGCGTCCGCTCTCGAGCGCGCTCTCGCTCGCGGCGGAGCGCCTTGGTTGCCGTTCCGAGTTTCACCCCACCCCACGGGAGCTCGTCGTCCAGGTCCCGTGCCGATAGGAGCTCTTCCACCAATTCGGCGGAGTCCTCCGCAAGGACTCGGCGCCAGAGATCGTGATCAATGTGGTCTTCCCAGGCGTCCAAGCGTGCACCGCCACGATACGCCCCTTCCAGAATGTCGGCGACCCGAGCATCTCCTCGTGCGATAAGGCCTTCCAGCACGGAGTGAAAGGGCGCCTGGTACCCGAGCTTGATCTTCCGGCGCCGTAAGCCGTGCTTGAGCTCCATAATGCGCTCGAGCGCTTCCTCCTCCGTGAGCTGTCGCTCCCACTGAAACGGTGTGTGTGGCTTGGGCACGAATGTCGCAACCGCAACGTTGAAGCGAATGGACGTGTTTCGCTGCAACTCGTCAATATACGCAAGGATTTCATCAACCTCGTTTTCTTGGCCGGGTACCGGCAGTCCAACCATGAAGTAGAGCTTTGCATGGCGCCAACCGCGGCTTTCCGCCTCTTTGAGGATGCGCAGAGTGTGTTCCAGCGGAACGAGCTTATTCAATGCCCGCTGCCCCGCTTCGCCCGGAGTCTCAACAGCGAAGGTGAGTCCGCTCTTTCGTACGTGGTTGACTTGCTCCAGGAGTGGAAGCGTCATCGAGTTGACGCGCAGGCTCGGAAGAGCAAAGGCAACGCGCTCGTGTGCGAATCGTTGGTTCAAGCGGACGTAGAGGTCGTATATGTCTTTGTAGTCCCCTGAGCTCAGTGAAGAGAGCGTTATGCTGCGGTACCCCAGTGCGTGTACCAGGTGATCGACCTCTTCCGCGACGACCTCGTAGGGCTTCATGCGGAAGGGACGGTAGAGCACGCCGGCACTGCAGAACCGGCACCCTTGAGGACAGCCGCGCATGATCTCGACGGTGGCGTGGTCCTGGACAATGCGCGTATTGGGCACGGGAAACTGAATCTTCACCGCGCGCTCGCCAAAGTCCTTCCAGATTGCACGAGTCGCTGTGGGCGAGTCCATTGTCCAGACCGCAGGCCGATCACGTAGCACCGCAAGGGAGGCGTCTCGCCGCCGGTCTCCTGCGCCGCGACCCCCTTGCGTGCGGGCATCGACGAGGTCACGAATCATGTCCGGCAGGACGCCCTCTGCCTCCCCAATGAAGACCCCGTCGAAGAAGGGAGCGAAGGGCACGGGATTGATAAGGGCGGGGCCTCCGGCAATAACAACCGGCGCCGAATCGCCCCGATCCGCGCTCCTCAGTTCGATGCCACCGAGGTCAAGAACATTCAGGATGTTCGTTGCCGACAATTCGTAGCCTACTGAGAAGGCGACCATGTCACACTGTGATAGCGGAATACGGGACTCAAGCGTGTACAGCGGTGTCCCCGATTCTCGCAGCGCGTGCTCAAAATCGGGTGCCGGCGCGAATACGCGCTCGCACTGGACCCCCTCCATCTCGTTCAACAGGGTGTAGAGGATCTTTATCGCGGTGTTTGACATGCCGATCTCGTAGAGATCGGGAAAACACAGCGCAACGAGGTAGGGGGTCGACGGGTCGTCGAAGCGCTCCCGAAGCGTGCGCACCGACTTGTATTCACCCCCAACGTAGCGGGCCGGATTGTCAACCGACATAAATGTGGCTCGCGGTATGTGAACGGCGGAGCGTGTATTGTATTGATCGACTGATTGATTCATGGACGACCTGGCGTGCGTGTCTAGTAGTTGAAGCGGTGGCCGTGGATGCTCATGAGAAGGCCCAAACCAATAGAAGCCGTCCACAATGCCGAGCCGCCGTGTGAGAGGAGCAGAAGGGGGATGCCGGTGATGGGCATGACGCCGATCGTCATCCCGATGTTCACCATGAAGTGAAAGAGAAAGAGCCCGACGACACCAGTGGCGATATAGGCTCCGAACAGGTCCTTCGCGTTTCGCGCGATAATAACCCCGCGCAGTACAATGGCGAAAAACCCAAGGAAAATGAAGGCAGCTCCGAGGAAGCCCCACTCCTCGGCGAGGATAGAGAAGATGAAGTCGGTACTCTGCTGCGGGAGGTACTGATAGTGGCTGTGCGTCCCTTGGAGAAAGCCCTTCCCCACGACTCCTCCGGATCCGATTGCCGTAGTCGACTGAATAATGTTCCATCCGTGGCCCCGAGGGTCGACGTAGGGATCAACAAACACGACAAGCCGCATGATTTGGTAATCTCGAAGGACTTCGCGGGCAAGAATGGACGCGGCGGTTGCAAGAAAGAGCGCGGAGGCACCATAGAAGATCCAGTACAGGTACCGCCGGCGCAGAAAGAGGTAACTTGTCCCGCTCAGCGCTGCAACCGCAGCGATTGCTGCCAGCAGCTGCAGGGTGAGGTTGCGGTTCCTGAGGACCTGGGCCACCAGAGACTCGCCCTCGCCTGTCATCTGAGCCCATATGGGCAAGACACTGAAGAGAAAGGATAGTCCCGCTACAAGCACGACGTAGAGAACGTGGTTGGTTCGCGCGCCGGCAACGAATGCCATGGCGAGGAATAGCGGAACGAAGACGAGGGCGGTCCCGAGGTCGGGCTGCATCAGCGTTAAGCCGGCCGGGACGACGGACAGTGCCAAGCCGCCGAGAAAGACCGGAAGCTCTTGGATCCGGTTGCGCTGGCGTTCCAAATACCACGCCAGGAGCAGAATGAGGCAGACCTTCGCGAATTCGGAGGGTTGAATACCGAGGGGACCAATGCCGAGCCACGACCGAGCACCGTTTACGACCTTTCCCACCATCAGAGTTATGATGAGCAGCACAATCGCGGCTACGAAGATGTGCACGGACCAGCGTCGGAGCCATTGATAGTCGAGGAAGGCGACTCCGACAAGGAGGACGAGCCCCGTACCTCCCCATATGAGTTGTCGAAGGTACTCGCGACTAAAGACCTCGCCCGAGCTTGTGACACCGCTCGAGTAGATGAAGAGCACACCAATTGTTACAAGCGTCACGAAGGCGCCGAGGAGCACGACGTCAAAACCAGTGCGAGATCGTGAAGTCATCAATAGAGGTACCACGCCGGCTGTGGACCGCGTCGAAGGTCTTCTACGGTCCGCTCGTAATCGTAGCCGGTAAAAATGCCGTGAAGAATGATGTTGGCAGCCTTTGGTGCCCACCACTCCCATTCGTTCGCCGCGTCCACCATGACGGTGACTACGACGCGCTCATCTGGATCCTCCGTCTCAAAGGGGGCGTAGGCAACAAACCAGGAATGCCACGCCTCATCTGAACCGACCTCTCCAGTACCGGTCTTTCCGGCCGAGGCAACTGCATCCGTGGTAATGACAACCTCGGCAGTTCCATCGGTAATCACCCCGCGCATGGCGCGCTGTACGTTTTCGAAGGTGGATTTCCGCAGGGCGTGTTGAAATAGGACCTCCGGTGGCCGGGCTTGCACGACCTCACCGGAGATGGGGTCTCGGATTTCTTTGAGGACGTGAGGTCTATACACCACCCCTTCGTTCACGATGAAGGCAACCGTGTTGGACAGCTGAAGCGGCGTAACCTTCATGAAGCCCTGACCAATCGACATGTTGGCCGTATCACCGCCGACCCAGGGCTCGCCGATTACGCGTTCCTTCCACTCCGGCGACGGTATGAGTCCCGACACCTCCCCGGGAAGATCAATGCCGGTTCGACTGCCCAGGCCCATGATGCGGCTGTACTCCACAATCCGGTCCACACCAAGATACTCGACTCCCATGGTCCAGAAGAAGACGTTTGAGGAGTTGGCCATGCCTCCAAATATGGTAAGCGGACCAAAGCCGCTGGTGCGCCAGTCGCTGAAGGTGCGGTTTCCCAGCTGGTAGTAGCCGTCGGCCAGCACGGTCTCGTCCAGCCCGAAAACCTGCTCCTCAATGACTGCCGTGGTCATGACTATTTTGAATGTCGATGCAGGAGGGTTCGCGCTCTGGATCGCGCGGTTGAGAAAGGGCGAGTTGGGGGCCAAGGAGACCGTGCGAAAGGCGTTCGCCCCACCCTTCCCGTAAAACTCGTTCGGGTTAAAGGAAGGGTATGAGACCATCGCCAGAACCTCGCCTGTACTCGGGCGCGTGACAAGGACGCTTCCAATGCGCTCTCCGAGGGCTTGGCGCGCAAGCTCTTGAATGTGGCGATCAATTGTCAGGATCGCATCCTGACCGAGTGTCGGAGGGATCACCTCCTCATACTCGTCGCCGATGCGCCGACCGCGGGCGTCGACCGTCCGAACCTGCCTGCCGTCCTGGCCTCTAAGGACGGCGTCGTATTGAAACTCGATCCCCGCCTTACCCAAGACGGCGTCACGTGTGTATCCCTTGTTGAACAGGAGTTGAAGCTCCTCGCTCGTGATGTCGCCTACGTAGCCCAAGAGGTTGGACATCGAGTCGCCGAAGGGGTAGTAGCGAATCGGCTTGCTCTTCCAGAAAACTCCCGGGAAATCTTGGCTGTGCTCCGCAATGTAGGTAATTGTGTCGAAGCTTGCGCCGGAATAGACCTCTATCGCCTGGAAGGATTGGCGGGAGCTCTCCGCCAGCTCCTGCTTGATGGAGGCAACGGGAATCTCGAGTGTTTGAGCCAGCCGGTTCAGTATCGCGTCTCGACGCTCGGGGGGGACCTCCGCCGGTGTTATCTCCACTGCGAAGGAGCTCCGATTGGTAGCAATGGGCACGTCAAAGTTGCGATCGAAGACCTGACCGCGCTGTGCGGGGATAACCGTGGTGCGGCGCCGAGTCTCCTCCGCCCTGAGCCGATATATGTAGCCGTCCACGACCTGCATGGAGAAGAGCCTTATGAGATACACCACGAACACAAGGGTCGTGAATGCCAAGAGAATCAGGGTACGCTGCCGAGCTGTCTTGTCTCCCTGTGATGACCAGTTGCCCATGTTCTTCCGCTATATTGTGATATTGCGCCGAGACCCGCGCAAGGGCCGAATCAGACCGAAGAGCGCGAAAAGCAGCGGAGTGAGGATTGCGTTGTAGCCAATCTCGATTGCAATGCGAGGTGAAATGATGCCCGCAAAGCCCGCCTCCACGGGGAAGACCGCGAGTAGTATAAAACCAATAAATGCCTTTAAAAGCGTCATGAGGGCGACGAAGAGGACCGGGACGAAGATCGGGTCCATTACTACACGTTGCCGGGAAACACCTACGAGATAGCCGGCGGTCGTAAAGATCAGCGCGTGAAAACCGAGGGGTGCCGCACTCAGGGCGTCGAAGGCCATGCCGGTGATGAATCCCACGATTTCTCCGGGAAAGGAACCGTTGTAGTGGGCGTAGTACACCAGCAGTATGAGAGCCAGATCGGGAAGTGCACCGCCAATGGCCATGAACTGCAAAAGGTTTGTCTGAGCAGCGACCAAACCAACTGAGACGGCGCTCAGGATCGCGATATTACCGATCATTGCGCCTCCTGGACCACAAACACGTACTCCAGCCGTTCGAAGTCAATGAGCGGGTTCAACGAGAGCTGCAGCGTCGTCTCATACGCTTTCGATTGAATGGAGTCCACCGTTCCGATCCTGATTCCTGCCGGGTAGATCGAATTCATGCCCGAGGTAATCACGGCATCTCCGAAGCGGATTGACGCGCGGGCGCGATCATCCACGTATCGCACGATCAGACTGGTCCCGTCTCCGGCGCCGCTCACCAATCCCTCGTAGCGGGACTTCAACAGCCGAGCCGCAACGTGATTGGAGGGGTCGAAGATCGGAATTACCATTGATCGCCCGGCCGACACGGTTTGGATCTTTCCGGCGAGACCCCGGTTGCCGTCCTGTACGGCGATAACTGCCTGGTTTTCTCGGACCCCGTCGCGGGATCCCTTATCAATAACGAAGCTTGCGAAGCGCGAGGCGGGATCCTTTCCGATAACCTGCGCAGGGAGATTGTGGAGCTCCATTTCTTCCGAATAGCCGAGGATGTTTCGAAGCTCTTCTATCTCGTTCCGAAGCTGCTCCATGTCCGTCTCTGTTGCTTCAAGGGTGCGTACGCGCTCGAGCAGGGCCGTGTACTCGTTGCGGAGCTCGCTAAGCTCGCGGATCGAGGTCACCGTGCGTGAGAAGAAGGTGCCGATTGCGTGCGTCGTGCTCTGCACGGTAGAGCCGACTCGAAGTGCCGTATCCTTGGGACGAAGGACCGCGACCCCGGTAGAGAGAATCATAAGGAGCAAGCTGAAGACGATGAAGACGACAAACAGCAGTCCCGCCGTACGGGGAGGAATGCGTTCGTCGGTTACCATGGCACCACCACTCTATTTGAAGTTGTAGGCAGCCTTGCCGTTCCGACTCGCTCCGCGCTCCTGCTCGAAGTACATCCCGGCTCCGAGGGCAACGCAGTTGAGGGGGTCCTCGGCCTTAAATGCCGGAACACCCGTTTCGTTCGCAATGAGAACGTCAAAGCCCTTTAGCAAAGAGCCTCCGCCGGTCATGACAATGCCGCGTTCTACGATATCAGCTGCAAGCTCCGGCGGGGTCTGTCCAAGCGTTCGCTTAATTTCCTCAACGATAGCGGTAATTGGCTCTTGCAGCGCTTCTCGGACCTCAACGCTGTCGATTTCGAGTCTGCGTGGAAGGCCGGTGATTGCGTCCGTGCCCTTGACTTCCATACGATCGATCTTTTTGTCCGGCGAGGCGTTGCCGATCCGTTTCTTGAGCTCTTCGGCGGTTCCTTCCCCGATGATGAGGTTATGCACGTTGCGGACGTGCTTCATGATCGCCTCGTCGAACTCGTCTCCGCCGAGGCGGATGGCGTTCGTGACGACCATGCCACCGAGGGAGATCACGGAAATCTCACTGGTTCCACCGCCAATGTCTACGATCATGTGGCCCGCCGGCTCAAAGATCGGAATACTCGCACCGATGGCGGCAGCGAGGGACTCCTCAATGACGCGGACTTCCCGCGCCCCCGCCTTGTAGGCGCTCTCCTCGACGGCGCGACGTTCGACCTCCGTAATGCAGGAGGGTACGCCAATCACCATGCGGGGACGGACGAACCACTTTCTGTTCAACACTTTGGAGATGAAGTAGCGGATCATCTTTTCAGTCGTTTCCAGATCTGCGATCACTCCGTCGCGGAGCGGGCGAATTGCAATGATGTCACCGGGGGTGCGCCACAGCATGCGGCGAGCCTCTTCGCCGACGGCGACAACCTTCTTGGTTCCTCGCTCCACAGCCACAACCGAAGGTTCACTGATCACGATCCCGCGTCCGCGAATGTAGATCAAAGTATTGCACGTACCGAGATCTACGCCGATGTCACTCGAAAATGCATTGAAGACGGAACCTATTCCCATCCCAGTCGTTCCTCCGGTTCAGTTGTTCTGCAGTTTGCGGAGCGCGTCGGCGTGGTTTGGATCGATTCGAAAGGCCTCACGCCATTGGAACCGTGCCTGCTCCTCGTTGCCGCGCGCTTCATAGATATTGCCCAAGTGGAAGTGGGCATTCGCGGACTCGGGATTATTGTCCAGGATCTCCTGTAACACCGCCTCTGCCTCATCATAGCGCGCTGCGTCTATCAGTACCTCGCCGAGAGCGAAACGGGCGCGCTCGGTGAGAACACGGTCCGAGCTCATGGCAATTGCCCGTTCGAAGGCGGAAATCGCATTCCCGTGTCGACCCGCCTCCGCGTAGACTTCCCCCAAGGTGAGGTACAAGACGTCGGAGGGATTCCGGTCGATCGCGGCCTGCAAGCTCGTCGCGCTCGCCTCGTACTCCCCTATGTCTGCGTAGGCCAGAGCCAGGTACTCAAAGGTATCGGTCGCCTCGTACCCCAATTCAACCGCGCGTTGCAAATGTCGAACCACCAGGTCGTAGTAGGTCGTTCCACGATGGTAGTAGGTCTTTCCCAAGACGTAGTGGATCTCCGGTTGCAGCGGAGCGTACTCGAGATGCAAGGCCTTTCGCAGCAGGATCGTCGCCTCGGACATGTACGGCGTTCGCTCTTCCTCTTCCACCTGGGCGACACCACCGTAGAAATAGGCGAACCCACCGTACACAAGCGCGGCGGGATCGAGCGGGGATTTTAAGAGGACTTGTCCCGCTTCGGAAATCAGCTCCTCATATCTCCCGTTATCCCACAGCTCCTGCAGCGTCTCCTGGCTTTCGTACCGACGAAGACGCAGGAACTCGAATGCTCCCGCGTAATACGCCACCACGGCGCCGAGGACCACGATTGCGATCACCGTGATAGTTCCAATACCTAAGCTCGGCCGCCCGCCCCCGTGCGGCTTGATGGACGAACGATAACGACTCTCGGGATGTCTCATCTACAATCTGGCCGCCATTTAATACGAAACTAAACCCCTAGTCAACAAAGCGGCCCCGCGGTTGCGGGGCCATATGGAGTACGACGCGCCTGTAAGCCGGGTTCTGTTGTTTCAGGCTATCATCTATCTCGGTCGGACGTTACCGTACGACTCTAGCAACCTACCCGCGGGGTCGTGGACGAGCAGCCCACCCGCTGCTTGGTCTTGCTCCTGGCAAGGTTTACCCTGCGCCGCCGAGTTACCTCGGGACCGGTGAGCTCTTACCTCACCTTTTCACCCTTACCCCTGGCAGCATGTCGGACGGTTATCTAGTCCGACACCGCCGGTGGCGGTTTGTTTTCTGTGGCACTGTCTGTCCCTCACGGTGACCGTGAGAGCCCGGGTGTTACCCGGTACCATGCTCTGTGGAGCCCGGACTTTCCTCCGCAGTGCGGCGATAGCCCGACGCGCCGATACCCTCTATAGCATACGGAGAAATTGGATCAAACGCAACGGTGACTACTCTTCTTCGTAGTCGTAGTCTTCATCTTCTTCGTCCTCGTCTTCATCCTCGTCTTCGTCTTCGTCTTCGTCTTCGTCTTCGTCCTCATCCTCGTCTTCGTCTTGGTCGCTCGTGTTATCCGTGCCGCTCGCGAAACTGTCGGTTTCTTGGAGGTCTTCATCGGCAGCCCCGTGGTCGGCCTCCTCTTCATCGACGTCTTCAAGGGTGTCTTCTTCGCCCATTTCTAGAGGCTCTTCCTGAAGGAGATCCTCGGGCAAGCCTTCGTCTGAGAGGGACCCGACCAGGTCGGCGAGACCCTCGGCGTCTTCCTCGTCGAAGCTCGACTCGTCGTCACCAACGTAGAAGACAATCTTGCTGCAGTAGGGGCAGAAGAGAATGTCATCTCCCTGTCGAACGTCGTTGACGAACTGGGCAGGCAGAATCATCTGACACCCGGTGCACACGCCTTTCTTGAGGGGCACGATACCTTCCCCTTCCTGGCTGCGAATAATGCGCTCGAACTTGAACAGGAGCTCCTCGTCGAGGTCGGGAATGAGCTTCTTCTCTTCCTTTTCGAGCTCCGCCAAATTTTTCTTTTTCGAGTCGGTTTCGTCCTTGACCTTGGCCTGTTCGTCTTGGAGCTCGGTCTCCTGCTGTTTAATCAGGCTCTCTTCACGCTCGAGGGTTTGGGACATTTCCTGGAGGATCTTCTCCTCCTTCTGGAGCTCTTTGCGGAGGTTCTGTTCGCGATCCGAAGCGTCTCGGATCTCTTTGTCCAGCGCCTCGTACTCACGCTGAGTCTTGATGAGGTCCATCTGCCCCTCGTACTTTTCCCGCTCGCGCTCCGCCGCCTCCATCTGCTCGCGTAAATCCCGGAGACGCTGCTTGATTTCTTCGTAGCGCGTGTTTTTGTCGATGTACGACTTCTTCATGCGATTGAGAAGCTCAGTCTTGGTCGAGAGGGCCTTCGGGAGCTCTTGAATCTCCTTCTCAACCTGGAACTTTCGCGAAAGAATATCCTGAAGCGTCTTCAGTGTTTCAATGGTCTCTTGAATCATCCTGTTCTCCCCTATTCCTGATCGAGATAGTCCTTGAGTTTGCGGCTGCGCTTGGGATGGCGCAGACGGCGGAGCGCCTTTGCTTCGATTTGGCGGATTCGCTCTCTGGTCACGTTGAAATACAACCCAACCTCTTCGAGTGTCAAGGAATACCCGTCCTCGAGGCCAAAACGCATCTTGAGAACCTCTTGTTCTCGTGCGGGGAGTGAGGACAGGACACTGCGAAGCTGTTCCTGCAAAAGCGTAAACGCGGTCTGGTGCGCCGGATTCTCCACGTCTTTGTCTTCAATGAAGTCTCCGAGGAGAGAGTCCTCCTCTTCGCCGATCGGAGTCTCTAAGGAGATGGGCTCCCGGGCAACATTCTTGACCGCTTTGACCCTTCCAACGGTCCATCCGAGTCGATCGGCGATCTCCTCGTCGTTGGGTTCTCGTCCGAGTACCTGCATGAGTTGCCGCGCTTCGCGAACCACCTTGTTAATCTGCTCTATCATGTGAACCGGCACACGAATGGTGCGTGCTTGGTCGGAGATGGAGCGAGTAATCGCCTGGCGAATCCACCATGTGGCATAGGTTGAGAACTTGTATCCTTTTCGATAC
Organism: uncultured Spirochaetaceae bacterium; assembly: GCA_964413635.1. Lineage (GTDB taxonomy): Bacteria > Spirochaetota > Spirochaetia > DSM-27196 > PWMO01 > CAYFQV01. Next base: position 23,985 of record CAYPTH010000003.1, on the reverse strand, counting down.
TCAAACTTCTCAACAGCTTTAATGAGGCCGATGTTTCCTTCCTGGACGAGGTCGAAAAAGTGTAAGCCCCGGTTGGTGTACTTCTTGGCAATGCTTACAACGAGTCGGAGATTCGCCTTAATGAGGCGGTCCTTCGCAGTCTGCATCATGTCCTTGCCGCGGGTGATCTCCTCGGACATGTGGAGGATGTCGTCTATCGAGTTCTCGAAGTCCACTTCCAGGTTGCGCAGCTTCTTCTCGGTGATCTGTATCTCCCGGATGCGATCCTTGATCTCATCCGCGGTCATGCCGAGTTCTTCTTCGATCCGCATCCGTTCCTCGGTCTTGGCCAGACCGCGGCCGAGCGTCCGAAGCTCTCTGAGATTGCTTACCTGGAGGTGCTTTTCGATTCGGTGTTGCTCCCGCTGGTATTTGTGAATCTTGCGAGAGGCGCTGGTGAATTTCTCGGAGAAGTAGAGGATTTCTTCCGGATGGATCTCGATGTCGGTAAGCCGCTTGAGCAACTCTTTCCGGCGCTTTCGAAGCTTGTCGTCCTCTAAGACGTTGCCGCCTTTGGCGACGAGGCGGTCTTTCGTCTCCATGTACTGCTTCAGGTCGGAAAAGACCTCGCGCAGTGGCTCCTTGTAGAACTGTGAGAGCCGACGGCGTTCCGCGAGGTACTCTGAGATCTCCTTTTTGGACAGGTTCAGATCCCGAGGATCGTCCCGTGAAAATGCGCGCTGCGCCAGGGTAAAGAACTCCGGGATGAGCATACCGGACTCCCGGATTACGCTCTTAATGATGTTCTCCCCGTCCTCCATCTTTTTGGAGAGCTCGACCTCTTGCTCAGCGGTGAGTAGGTTTTCCTTGCCGATTTCGCGCAGATAGAGCCGAATCGGATCATCGATGGCGCTTTCCTTGTCCCCGACAACGATCTTCTTGTCTTTCTTCGGTTTCTTCTGGGGCTCTTCCTCCTCCGAGGAGAGCTCCTCTTCTTCAAGTCGAACGTTGTGGCGCGCCAATATCCCGATCACTTCCTCGATCTTCTCTGAATTCACAATTGAGTCTGGTAGAAAGTCATTGACCTCATCGTAGCTAATGGTCGTCTTATTGCGAGCGTAGTCGATGAGGCGGAGCATCGCGGGATCATTCTGCAGTTCGGTCATTCACAACCCTCTTGCTCTTCGATAGCTCTTCTATCTTAGAGATTTCATCATTTATGTGCATCTTCTCTTGCAGTAGCTCATCCACGGTGCGAGGGTCCGCAGCGGATTTTTCGCTTCTGCGCAGTGCTCGATCAATATCGCGCTGTCGTCGTCGAAGTTGACCGAGCTTTATTGTCCAGAGCGTTTCCTCGATCGTCTCCTTTGAGTTCACGGTGAATACGTCCTCCACGAGGCGACTCGACACCCATGCGCGGAGATCCGGGCTCTCGATCCGATCCAGGAGGGAGCCGGTATCATTCTCTCCTCTGCGGTACGATTCCTCCAAGGCGACGTAGAAATCTCGGGCCGCCGCGTCCTCAATGTGATCGACGTCGAGATCGCGGCGAACGCGCGCAAAGAGCGGCCGGTTCGCTGCCGCTGAAAGCATGAGAAACATCTCCGGCGTTTCCCGGTAGCTGCTCAGCGCGGAGGCGTCCCGGCCTTCGGATTCTGTCGTCCGTGCCGAGGGCCATGATTCGCGGGATTTCGCTCGCTCGTAGTCTTTTCTCAGCGCATCCGTTGGTACATCCAGGCGATCCGCCAGTTGGTGCAGGTAGGTCTCCCGTCTGACCTCGGAGCGCATCTCCCTAATATAGGAGAAAAGGCGCTCCATTACCAAGCCCTTATCCCTTGCAGTTTCGAGATCTACACCCTCCGTGGCCTTTCGCAGGAGGTAGAAAAAGGCCTCTTCCGCCTTGTCCAAGGCATCTCGCAATTCTGAAAGCCCGCCGTCTCTCACCATGTCCGCCGGGTCCTTGCCCGCGGGCAGCTCCGTGACGGTGCAGGTGAGGTCGTGACGCTCGAAAACCGCCGCCGATTTCTGGGCGGCCCGTACGCCGGCATCATCGGCGTCGAAAACCAAGACACCGTGCCGGGCGTAGCGTCGAACGATACGGGCGTGATCATCCGTGAACTGCGTGCCCAGAGGGGCGACCGCCGTGCGGATTCCCGCCTGCCACATGGCGATTACATCGAAGTATCCTTCCACCACTACAACCTGTCCCGTCTCTCCCACACTCTTGCGGTTTTCGGAGAAGCCGAAGAGCATTTCCCGCTTTCGGAAGATCGCCGACTCCGGTGAATTGATGTACTTGGGGCCTCCTTGATCCAATTCGCGACCGCCGAAGGCAACGACGTCACCAGTTGTGGTTGAAATCGGAAACATGATGCGGTTCCTGAAGAACGCACTGTCCCCTCGGCGCTTCGAAAATAGACCACTCTCGGCCAAGAAGGGCGCCGAGTAGCCCTTCTTGAGAAGAAATCGATGCAGCCAATTCGGCTCTGCCGGTGCGTAGCCAATTCGAAAGGTATCAATCGCTTCTCGCTGTATTCCTCGGTCCGCTAGGTACGTTCGCGCCGCCTCACCTCGCGAATCCTCCGTGAGCAGGTAGTGAAAGGTATTGCTGACGCGGTTGTATAGCTCGCGCAGGCTTGCGAGCCGGTTGTCTGTCTCCTTATCTCTCCCTTCATCCGGGATTTCCACGCCCACCTTGTCCGCGAGAAGCCGCGCAGCTTCTGGAAAGGTGACTTTTTCCACCTCCTGGATGAAGTCAAAGACGGTGCCGCCCTTCTGGCTGCTGAAGCAGTAGAACAGCCCCTTCTCCGGCGTTACCGAAAATGAAGGGGTCTTCTCATTCGTGAATGGACTCAAGCCCCAGTATCGACCGCCACGTTGTTTGAGCTGAACGTACTGACCGACGATATCGACAATGTCGGCCCGCTCTCGGATTTGAGAAATGACGGACTTCGGGATTGCCATGTTCGGGTTCCCCGAATGTACTTATCGAACAAGCACGAATTCAACCCTTCTGTTTTTCCATCTGTTATCCAGATCCGTATGAGGCACAACCGGCTCAGTGCCTCCGCGTCCCGCTACGGAGAGGCGCCGAGGATTGATCCCTTCGTCTATGAGCACTTGACGAACCGACTGCGCTCGCGCCTCGGACAGCGGCTGTAGCTCTTCACGCTCCTCTCGTTCCGTTCCGGTGACGTTCACCGCATGACCCTCAACCCGAATGTCGTAGGTGTCATATTTTGTAAAGACCTCCGCAAGCCGAGTGATGATTGCTCGGTTCTTGGCTCCGCGTTCGGTAAACTGATCGGTAATCAGCTCCGCGCTATTCGGCGCGAAGGTGATATTTGCTATCTGCACCTTGAGACGGTCACCGTCGCGGACCACGAGGATGTCGACGGGAATCTTTCCCTCCGTTACGGCGGTATTGCCAAGGGCGTCGGTTACCTCGAACTCGTAGGGGTAGTCCTCCGCCGAGATCACGAGCTCCCCGTCGGCGGCGCGACCGTTCCACGTCAGCCGGCCCGAAGGCATGCTGGTCCCGGTAAACTGGTTGAAATACTGGCCGGTGCGGTCGAGGATTCGGAAACGCCAGCGGGCAATCTCGCTTCGATCCTCCACCGATAGCTTGATCGACAGCTCGTCGTCGACTCCGTCGTTGTCCGGTGAGAACGGGACGGGTGACAGGTCCACGGAAAGCTCGGGAGCGCTTCGGTCGATAACGATTTCCGGCCCGGTAGCCGATGGACGGTCGCCCTTGGCGTACCACACCGTGAGAACCGGCGTGTAGACGCCGTCGGGGACCGCGCCCGCTTCCCCGTCACCACTCCAGTTGCGGTCGAATCGAGCTTCCACGTCCGACCCGGTGAAGGATTGTACCGTCGTGCCGGACTCGTCCTGAATTTCCAGCCGCCACCGTTCGACCCCGTTCACCACGCTGACGTAGTTTCGGATGGAGGTCTGGTCCCGGTAGTCATCACCGTTCGGTGAGATAGCTTGATTCGTGACCGTGACGAAAACCTCGGTTTCGGTCGTATCGACGCGAAGGCCGCTGAGCTCGCGGGCGGTGGCGTTTCCCGCGGCGTCTTGGGCGTGGACCCGATAGGTGTAGGCTCCGTCGGCTACAACGTTTCCAGCGCCATCAGTGCCGTCCCAGCTGAAGTCGGCCAGACCGTCTTTCCAGAAAAAGGAGCGGACGGGCTCGCCCTCCGAGTCAACAATCTCTCCCTCCCAGAGCGCTTCAGAGCTTCCACTCTGCTGTATAGAGAGCGAATCCTTCCGGCTGTCTCCGTTTGGAGAGAAGAGCCGGTACTCCGCAGATATCTCGGCACTTGGCGGTGTTGTATCGACTGCTATGCCGCCTATTGATGCTTCTTCCTCACTTCCGTTCTCGTATCGCACGGACAGGTCGAGGCTGTACGTTCCGTCGGGAACACGGTTCCCGTTTGCGTCGAATCCGTCCCAAGACAGCTCCGAGGGGACCTGAGTGCCGGTGTAGCGACGAATCTCTTCTCCGTCGGAGCGCACCACTGCGGTGTAGCGCTCCACCGACTCGGGCCGCCGGACCCGGGGAAAGAGCACGACGTTGTCCTGCACGCCGTCTGCATTGGGTGAGAACGCTTTCTCCCCTGCGGAGAGAACGACCCCGGTTTCGCCGGTGTCGAGACGCACGGTCACTGGATCTGAGGTGCCGACGTTGCCGGCTCGGTCGACACCGGTCAGGGTGTAGGTGTAGGTGCCGTCGGGTGCCAGGCTACCGCTAACAGTCGTGCCGTCCCAAACGAGGGTCGGATCGGGTGAGCTCTGCCACGAGTATTCGCGCAAAACTTCGCCGTCGGCAGTGCGGAGCTTCGCCCGCCAGGCTTCCTCCGTCGTCGCCTCATGAAAGAACGTTACGACATCGCGGTTGCCGTCACCGTCCGGCGAAAAGACCGTATGGGTGGCCGAGACCGCCGTTTCGGGCGCCACGGTGTCGACGAGGAACTCGGGAGACGAGGCTTCCGGTTGATTACCGTTGCGGTATAAGACCACGAGGTCCGCTATGTAGCGCCCATCCTCTATCCGGGTGCCGCCGCTTGCATCTCGTCCTGCGAAGTCGAGTTTCGACGGAGGGACTCCCGCGCCCTCGGCGAAGATGAAGCTGTCCTGCGGGTTGGCGACGCTACGTATCCGCACCGTCCACTCGCGGGCGCCTTCGGCCGTCGGTACGTCCACAAACATGCGCAGGAAGTCGGCGTTGCCGTCGCCATTCGGGGAGAATGCCGACCGGTCAATTGCAATGCCCACCGGTGTGGGCCGGACACTCTTGATAATATTGCCAATCGAGGCGCGCGCGGAGTTGCCGGCCGGATCGGTTGCGGTGAGTATGTAGGTGAAAACGCCGTCCGGCACGAGAGTCCCGCTATCGTCGGTGCCGTCCCACGCAACTTTTTCAGGAGGAGTCCCGGACCACCTCCAGGTGCGTACGGTCTCCCCCGAATCGTTCACCATTCTCGCATCCCACTGCCTTTCGGCAGTGGCCTTTTGGGAGATGACGAGAACGTCCTTGTTGCCGTCCCCGTTTGGAGAGAATATGAGCTCACGTTGACCGTCATCGTCGGACGGACCCGCGCCTTCTCCACCGAAATCGATGGTCTCGGCCGTCGCGGCAGTATCTGCGGAAAGAGTAGCCGTGGGTTCGGTGACATCGATCTGGACCGGAAGCGGTGCACTGGTGCTGGTGTTGCCGCGGCTGTCTGTTGCGGTGACGGTAATGGCGTACAGACCGTCTTCGACGGCCTCTCCTGTATCGGTGGTACCGTCCCAGGTGAGCGAGTCGGGCGCGGGGATCCCCGCCTCGACTGCGGTGAGCCGCTGCCAGACCGACTCCTCTCCCCGGGTCTCTTCGCGGTACTCGGGATTGGTGATGGTTCGCACGACGCTGCCGTCCTCCGCTTCGACGGTGAGGCGGTAGCTCTGTAGGAAGCGATTATCCGATATATTGAGAGGGACTTCGATCCGGTCCTGGATGCCGTCGTTGTTCGGCGAGAGGATAACCGGCTCTGAAAGCGGAATCTCAGTCTGGGGTGGTTCCGAATCCAGGGTTCCGAGGCCGGAGCGAAAGCTGGTGCCCACAAGCCAACTGTCGTACAGCCGAGAACCACTGGTCATACTGGCGGGTCGGGAACGGGTGGTCTCCTGGTCTCCAGAGGGACCAAAGGTAAGGGTCACGCTTCCCCCGAAATAGCCGCGCTGAGCACTTCCTTCCGCACCCGGCGCGGCGCCAAAGTCAATGCTCGAACCGAGCCTGCCGGCGACGCGGTCGCCCAAGCCGAGGGACACTCCCAGATTAAGCGTGGCGCTTTGGAAGCGGGGAACTGAGACGCCGGTATCGACGCCGATTCGTAGGTTTTCGGTGTTCAGAACATCGGTGGCCAGCTCGAAACGAGGCGTGAAGGCCGCCGGTACGCCCCCTGCAGCTCGAACCGGATTGTACGGGAGACCGACGCCGGTAAGGGAAAGACCCCACCGAAAGTTCTGCAACGACCAGAGGCGCGGAACGCGGTGGAACACTCCGTAGGACGTCGCGATTCCAACATCAAAATTGCTGCCGCTGCCGCCGAGTGCCACATCGAGGCCGAAGCCTGCCGTGAAGTGAGGACCCAAGGGCTTTGAAACCGAGGCGTGTGTGGACACGGTGGTCCCGAGGTTCAGAGCCGCCGTATTCAGACGGAGAAACGATGTGCTCGTCGCAAAGGTGGCGTAGCGCGTGGGAAGAATAGCGCTAATGACTGCACTGTGTCCCGTTTGGGCCCATGACGAGGTGAAGGCGCCAACGTAGGAGCCGCCCAGAATGAGATCCTCTTCCAAGGCGCCCAGCGCAGGATTGAGGCGCGTGACACTGGGGGCGTGGGTGTTTGCAAGAGCATTCGGGGCGGGGACAAGCGTCGCATCCAAGAGCCGAATGCTGTCCTCGGCACCGGCCGGGGCCTCCTGGGCCGCCAATCCGCCGACTGCGGCCACGAAAACGAGGAGTGTTGCGGCCAGAAAACGAGTGCCGGGCGAACGAAACAAATAATGCATCACAGTGTATTCCTTACAGTGTCTGATCGGTGTAAAGTGTATCAATGCGCTCCATCTCTTCGATAGAGAGTGCTTGGTACAGCCGATCCTCCAGGCGCTCGCGAAGGCGCTGCAGGAGGGGATCCAAGGAGTCTTCGTACTCGCTCAAGAGCAGATAGAGACCTATCAATTCTTTTCCTCGCAAATTGAATTCGAGATCATCCTTCATAGCTCGCAGTGCCGGGTTCTAGAGCTCGACCTCCGTGCCCTCTTCGGACAGGTATACTTCCAGCTCGTGATTCCCCAAGCGGTGTGCGTACCACCGCGCAGACTGGAGATTCTTGTATAAGCGCTTATCACTATATCGCGGTTCGTGGTGAAACATATACAATTGTTTCACATTCCAGGCATTCGCAAAGTCGACACCGAGGCTAAAGGAGGAATGGCCCCAGTTGTACTTTTCAATGGCCTCTCCCAACGTGTACTGCGTATCCAGAATGAGCATGTCCGCGTCCTGAAAGAAGCGCGTATTCTCATCGGTCTTCTCGAAGTCCGCCTCCTGGAGCTCGACATCTGAGGTGTGAACGAAGGCTTTTCCATTGTCCTCAATCCGGTATCCAAAGGCTCCTCCCGGGTGATTGAGGGGGCGCCAGTAGATGTCGGCGTCGCCAATCCGCACCGGCTGCGATTTCAGCACGTGAAAAAGCAGTACGCCGCGCATGCGTTCCTCCATGGTAATGGGAAAGTAGGGATGGCGCATCTGGTTGCGGACCGTTTCTTCGAAGTCCGGCATGGGACTGTAGAAGTGAATGCTGCAGTTCGGGTTGTAGGCGGGTCCGAAAAAGGGCAGTCCCTGGAGATGGTCGTAGTGGAAGTGGGTAAAAAACAGATGAAATTCACGGATCTCTCTATCAATCCGCCGCTGGAGCTCGGCCGCATAGGGAACAATGCCGCTTCCTGCATCAATGACGATTGTAGTCCCGTCGGAGAGGCTCACCTCGATGCAGGCGGTGTTGCCGCCGGGGGGTCTGAATAGCCACGCAGGGAGCCGCGAAAGAAAGCGTTCGCGGGCGTCCGGAGACTCAATGTCGCTTGGTCGGATTCGTTGGACGACGCTGGCGATCTTGCTCTGCACCTCTTCCGGCCGCAGTGGCGTTGGATGCGAGCCGCGGGCGCCCCAGATACGAATGGTCATGTGCCGCTTCCCGCCTTCGGCGTTCGGATGTAAGAGTGTTGCCCCGGCGCGCGGAGCCACTCCTCAATCTCTTGCGCCTCGTGGGTCTTGCCTAGGCCGACGCCGGGGCAGATTCGACGCACCGACTTCCAAGTGTACTCCGAAAAGAGGTAGCTCGGCCAGAACGGGAAGCTCCGGCACTGGAGGGGGCGGTCCTCGTAGACTGAACAACCGCCGTCCTTCCAAAAGATACAGTCGTTGTTTGCCTGTTCGGTAAGGCTGAGCCGGTACGAACCATCCATTTCGACCTGTCGGCAGTAGGTCGCTTCGAATTCATCGCGGGAGATATCGAGACGTCGCGTGAGCGACATCACGTCTTCCTCAGAGAGAAAGACGTATCCGGGATCGAAGCGGCAACACATGGAACAGCGAGTGCAGGAGAATTGTAATCCGTCTTGGTAGAAAGGCTTGCGTTTCGTCATGCGAGATCCGAGCGCGAATAGCAAGGAGACCCGGCATCTGGTGAGCCAAGCGGAGGACACTGCCTCCGCTCGGAGAGTGGGGAGTGAAGGATTCGAACCTTCGAAGGCTGAGCCAACAGATTTACAGTCTGCCCCCTTTGACCGCTCGGGAAACTCCCCAATTGGATAGTGACCGTATCAGCGTAGTGGCTTGTGGTCAAGCCATCCAGCCATCTGTCGGATTCGAACCGACGACCCCGAGATTACAAGTCACGTGCTCTGACCAGCTGAGCTAAGATGGCGTGTGATTTGCCGTAATCTACGGAGAACACGTCCCCTTGTCAAGACGATGTAAGTGCCTCAGCAATGGGACCCCACTCGTGGGGATAGGAGATAACCTCAAAGCCGTCGCGGTGGACGTAGACCATTACTTCGAATTGCGCGGCGAGGGATCCGTCGGCGGTAACGTAGGTCCACCCGTCATTGAGTACGTCCACCTCTGCACTGCCGGCAACGACGACGGGCTCAATGGTAACGACCATTCCCGGCACGAGCCGCGCTCCCATTCCCGGCAAGCCGCCCGGGGTAATGGCGGGCGCCTCGTGCAGCGCTTTTCCGATCCCGTGCCCGGCGAAGTCTGGAATAACCTGAAAGCCGTGCTTTGCCGCTGCCTTGGTCATGGCGGAAGCAATGTCTCCAACGCGTCTGCCAGGTCTGCACTCCTGGACGCCGGCCATGCATGCGTCCCACCCCGCTTGTAGGAGCCGGGGCCCTTCCTGAGCGGGATCCGGCGAGCCGATCGGGAAGGTCCACGCAACGTCCCCACACCAGCCGTCTATGCGTGCGGCGAGATCCAGGGTAACAATGTCTCCCTGGTCCATGATTGTGTCATCCGGGAGACCGTGGGCAGCTACGTTGTTTCGAGAGGCGCAGAGGATAGCAGGAAAAGAGGTCAACTCCGCCAGCGATTCGGCCCTCAAGCGGCTGAGGCCGTTCTCAACTGCGGGCACCGCATCACGTGTGCTGCCCCCGGGGTGCAGGTAGGTCGCAGCTTCAAAGACAATGCGCAGCAGCCGCTCGCCTACGTGGCGGAGTCGTGCAATCTCCGCTTTCGTTTTCAAGCACGGCTCGGCGTCGTGTTTGTCACTGAGGTCAATCATGATGGTCGTGCTCCCGAAGATCCGGTCTCAGCGCAGCGGCGCGTCCGAGATACACGGGCCGCGGAGAGACCCTTCCGTCTGCCCGGAAGGTAAGCAGCACCCGAAGGATCTGCGGAAGTGCGTCCGGATACTCCGGCTCTTGCGTACAGAAGAGTGCTGTCTCTGCGTATCCGACTTCCCGCAGGCAGGCGGCGGGGTTTCCGGTCGTTAGATCGCGAGTTTGTGAGAAGATGATGCTCACAATATCGTCTACTTGTACGGAGTTCTCTTGGCAGAGATCGGAGACCAAGCGTTGGATTGCGTGGCACATCTCACGATTGCTGTTGTGATCGACGCCAATCGCGCCGCGAACTGCGTATACCATGGAGTGATCCTTAGCCGACCGGCTGAGCCAGGGTGTCAATTGCGAAGCCGAAAAGAGACACGAACAGCGCAAGGAGGAGGACTATCGCCGACAGCATCAGATTGCCGAAACGACGCGGTCCGCCCCCGATGCGGAAGACCATGCCCATGACAATGTAGGCCAAGGCGAATACTGCACAGAGTAGCCCGGAAACACGACCGAGCGAGACCAAAAGGTTCAGTGTGGAGACCGTGAACTCCTGCACGTTCCCGAGAACGTAGAAAATGGCTGCTATGAATGACAGGGTTCCAAAAAAAACCCAAACGCTTTCGATCCAGACAAGGATTGGAAAGAGGAAGTGAGCAACGGAACGGTCGTGATGGCTGAGCTTCGCGTTCATGTGCTCAGAGGATACAATACCTCGTACTTGCATTGAAACGGGGCTGCCCGTACCATGCAGGAAGCATGGACAACACGCTGGTGCATCGCCGCAATCGAGGAGCATCACGCACGGCAGTTGAGCGACTTGCCCTCGCCTCGGCCTTCGGGAGGATGACGGAATTGCCCAGAGAGCTCGTCCCGACGCGGTCGTAACTTCGCTCAGCATAGGAGAAACACCATGAGAAAGTTCGTAGTTTCCGTGATCCTTCTGATCATCGTCGGGGGCGTTGCCTTCTACTTCGGGTGGATTCAATTCCGCATTCCCGAGGGAAGCCACGCAGTCGTCTTTACCAAAACCAAGGGATACGAGTCGCAAGCGATCCCCGCCGGGGAGTTTGCATGGCGCTGGGAGGCGTTGATTCCGACGAATCTGAAGCTCCACATATATAGCGACGCTCCCTACACCACCAGCATATCCTCGCGCGGGTCACTGCCGTCGGCGTCAATATATCGGCAAGAGCTGGAGGAGGCGCCGTCATTCGAGTATTCCCTCCGCATTCGGGTTGGATACCGCTTTGCGGCGGAACGGCTGCCCGAGTTGCTCGAAGAGGAGTCGATAACTCCGGAGGGTCTGAACGAATGGTACGCCGGCCGGGAAGAGGCAATGAAGCAGCAGATTCTGGGTATTGTCTCTGAGAACCTCGAGGCCATTGCGGAAAGCCAGGGTATCGCCTCGGTTACGGCGGAGTTATCCCCGCGAATTGAGGAGAGCCTGGAAGAGATTTTTCCATTCCTGGTGGTTACCTCGGTGGTCCCACAAGAGCTCACTCTTCCCGATCTCCGACTCTACCGACGAGCCCGCGACCTCTATTTCGCCCGCTTGGATGCACGGTCAGAGGCAATCGCGACGGTCGGAGTGGATACCGCCTCTCGTCAGATCGAGCAGGAGAGTCGCGTGGCGCGGCTGGAACGCTACGGTTCCGTGCTGGCGCAGTACCCATCTCTGTTGGAGTACTTCAATCTCCTCGCTGAGAACGGATTCGATCCCTTGAACATTCAAGAGCTCGGTATCGCGGTTCCGAGTCAGGCGGCGCCTCAGGGCCAGTAGAAGCGTCAGCTCTCGCTTTCGATCGCGAGAAGCGTCGCCACCAAACGGGCCACATTTGCGAAGTCGACCACCCGCTCCTTCAACAACGCGTCGAGGGCGGGCGGTCGCTCCAGTCCGGCGAATCGCCGCCGAAACTGGTCCGCAAGTCCGGAGGGAAGGTCGGAAATGAGCTCACGGAAAATGCGCTCCAGGCCTTGGAGATGCTCGACCCCTTCCCGCGTCAGGCTCGACGCTTCACGGTTGATCTGCGTCACGAACTCCTGAAAGAGTCGGTGCTGACTGGCGTCTCGTTCCACGGCGTATCGCAGCCGGTAGAGGCGCTTTCCATTGTCACCTTCCGGGGAGAAGCTGTAATCAAATGAGCGGATCTTCTCAACCATGTCTTCAATTTCGGCTGAGTGAAATGCCAAGTCGTTGGCAACGCTCTTGCGCCGCGTTGGTAAGAGCTCCCCGATTGAGCGAACGAAATCTTGGTGCCGGTTGCGGTAAATCTGGTGAATGTAGTTGTACAGGATGTTCAGGGACTTCACGTGACTGAAGCCGCGGAGGCCGAGCTTGGATAGACTGTCCGGTACGCTTTCGCGAAAGTGGGCGAAGTCGGGTGGCTCTTTGCCGAAGATCGACTCGATCATGCGTCGTACCGTGCCTGCTCGGATATCCGGAAAGCGTTGGTCGAGCTCGGAGAGGACGCTCACCTTTAAGGCGTTGTGGTAGAACTCCTTCAGATTGAGCTTCGGTACGTAGACAATGAACCGGTAATAGGGGTCCTCCTCCAAGAACCGGATCATGTCGTCAATGGGAGTCCGCGCATCAAACTGAGAGGTCGCATTCTTGACCGCTTCGATCCCATCACTCAGACGCTTTGCCTCCGAGCCGTCCGCTTCCTCTCCAAGCTCCGAAGCGTGAATTGCCTCGTAGGCTTCCAGGATTTCCGCGTGAATGCCGGTGCTTTCCCTCGCCTTTCCGGCCGCGTAGAGGGCGTAATAGAGGTCGTCGAGCTGGGGAAGGACGGCCTGTCCGGTAGCAGCTTGGAAGTTCGGGATCTCCGTCGGTGGCTCGCTGCCGATGATTGCGCCGAATGCGTGGAAGAAGCGATGATAATCGAAGAGGCAGACGTCGCGAAGGTAGTAGAGCGGCATGAGCCCTTCGGCAATTTGGGTCAAGACATCGTCGTGAATCGAGGAGATGTAATCATCGATACGATTCTGTACCTCGCTGCGCAGATCTCCATGGTTCTGCCGATTCATGTAAATGCTCTCGAGCTCGGCTTCTTGAATGAAGTCGTCCAGCCTCGACTTTGCACCGGGGATCCGTCTCCGCAAGGGCTCGTGAACGATTTGTTGGAAGACCGCGAGATCATCCCAAATGTGAACGAAGAACGGGATTATCGGATAGGCGGCTTGGTAGAGGGCGAAGACGCGCACGGCAAGCTGCGGGCCAATCCGTGCGGGAGCCGGACCTTCTATGCTGATGCCGGAACGCTGGACGTGGCGCTTCATCTGGCCGAGTTTTACCGATATAAAGGCGTCTTCCGGGGAGCCGCGGCCAAAGAGCTTTCGAAAGAAGAAGCGAATGCGGAGACCCAGTGGAAGGCGTGCAATGTCGCGTTCGATAAGTGATTCCCGCTGTTCACGGTGGAGCTCGCTGGGGTAGATTCGCGCACGTGAGGTCTCATCGTAGCCGAGACTCTTCGTGATGCGCTCGTAGAGACGCTTCCGCTCCTCATCTGAGAGGGTGCGGACGAGGTTGGAAAAGGTGCCCGCCTTGTCTGACACCGCTATATCTCCATGGGACGTATCATCAGAATCCTGCCCCGCTTCACTCGCACCGTCGCCGTATCTTCAACAAACTCATTGCTCAAGCCGTGATCGCCGCGGGACCAGGATAGGTCATCCAAAGGCCACTTCAGTCCCTTCGAGGTCATTTTGCAGGGCTCGTCCCCGATGGGGAAGAAGGATATGGTCGCACCATCTGCAGCGGATACCGAAATGTGCTCGTCTACCGCAACAACCTCATCCCGGTCGGTGAGCCACGCCACGGGGTGCGGCATTCGCTCGAAAATCGCTAGAATCGCGAGCACGTGGTCCAGCCGGCCCCCTCCTCCCCCGGCGATCATGGTCCTTCTCGCACCCAACTCCGCCAGCGCTTCCAGCGCTAGCTCGGTGTCGGTTTCGTCCTTGTCCGGCGCCGCCTCTCGGACACGGTCGCGGGGATAGCGCTCTAGGATGGTCCGGTCGGAAATGGAGTCCATGTCACCAACTATAAGCGCTGGGTCCAGTCCGAGGCTGCGCGCAGTATCCAAGCCGGAATCAGCCGCAACAATTATCGGTTCTGCACCAAGCCACGGTGCAAGCTTCTCTCGGCTAGGCGCCCGCCCACCTATGACGGCAATACCGTCCACGTTCCGATACTCCGATCCATCCTCTAGACCCATTCCCGCATAGTAGCCGGACTATTGAACGCTGTCCAATTCCTCGTCGGCTGCAAAACCGAAAACTCAAGCCGCCATCTCAGATGCCGAGAATTGAAGTTGACCGGCAGTTTGTCGGAAACAACCCCGGACACGGATGTCCGGAACGACGTATCAAGGAGGATACGATGATCATCAATCACAACATGAGCGCGATGTTCGCGCACCGCCAGCAGAAGTTCAACACGCTGGAAATGGACGGCAACATCGAAAAGCTGTCCTCGGGCATGCGCATCAACCGCGCGGGAGACGACGCAAGTGGTCTGGCCGTGTCGGAGAAGATGCGCGCCCAAGTCCGCGGTTTGAACCAGGCGGAGCGCAACGCCGCTGACGGCATCTCGTTCATTCAGACTGCAGAGGGCTATCTCCAGTCCACGCAGGACATTCTGCAGCGAATGCGGGAGCTCGCAGTCCAGGCCTCGAACGGGATCTACACGTCTGAGGACCGCCTCTACATTCAAGTTGAGGTATCCCAGCTCGTAGACGAGGTGAACCGCATCTCGTCCCACGCACAGTTCAACGGTCGCAACTTGCTGACCGGGCGCTTTGCACGGGAAACCGGGACCAACTCGGTTACCGGAAGCATGTGGTTCCACATTGGGGCCAACATGGACCAGCGCGAGCGTGTGTACATCGGCACCATGACCGGTCAGGGTCTTGGTATTCAGGGTCCGTCGGGGCTGCCGCACTCGGCAACGTTCCTGTCCCTGTCTACCCCCGACAACGCCAACATTTCGATTGGTGTTATCGACGCAGCTCTGCAGAAGGTGTCGAAGCAGCGGGCGGATATGGGTGCGTATCAGAACCGTCTCGAGCACGCCCGGGAGGGCCTTGCCGTAGGAGCGGAGAACTTGCAGGCGTCCGAGTCTCAGATTCGCGACGTCGACATGGCAAACGAGATCGTGGACTTTACGAAGAACCAAATTCTTCTCCAGTCCTCGACCGCCATGGTGGCACAGGCAAACCAGCAGCCGCAGACAGTGCTGCAGCTCTTGCAGTAAGGCAAGAGCTGGTAATCCTGCGAGAGGGCAGTCGCATTGCGGCTGCCCTTTTTTTCGGCCCTCGCCGGATCGGGATCTTTGTTGACACCCCGGATGCCACTGCGATAATGGCCCAATGGCCGCTTTTCAACTTCCTCGGAACGTTAAGAGCATTGGGCGGATTCTCCGAGAGGCGGGGTATCAGTGCTTCCTGGTCGGAGGCGCCGTGCGAAACCTCGTCATGAAGAGCGCGCCGAAGGACTACGACCTCGCCACCGACGCTCGACCGGAGGAGGTTCAGCGTCTCTTTCACCGCGTCATTCCAACCGGAATCGAACATGGAACGGTGACGGTGGTGTTCAAAGGGGAAAACTTCGAGCTTACCACCTTCCGCACCGAGGCGGAGTATTCGGATGGCCGCCATCCCGACGAGGTTCACTTCGAAACGAACATCGACGCAGATCTGTCGCGGCGTGACTTCACCATGAACGGAATGGCCATTGATGTGAGCAGTGGGCGGCTGCACGACCCCTTCGGTGGGAGGCGAGACATCCAGGCACGGACAGTCCGGGCCATTGGTGACCCGGCTTCGCGCTTGCGGGAGGACGGCCTCCGGATCATGCGCGCCTTTCGTTTTGCCGCACAACTGGAGTTCGAGATCGATGAAAAGACCTACCTCGCCTTGCTTGAGGCTCGCGACGGGGTGACCGGCGTTGCCGTGGAGCGCATTCGGGACGAGCTCGTTCGCATGTTGGAAGCTCCGATGCCCTCTCTCGGCCTCTCTCTCATGCACCGTTCGGGGACACTGGACCTGGTTCTCCCCGAGCTGGATCGATGCGCCGGGACACCGCAAGAGGGCGCCGTCATCTCCGACCTCTTGGATCATCTTCTCTTGGCCTGTGACGGCGCCCCAAGCGAGCGTCTGGAGGTGCGTATTGCGGCGCTCCTACACGATATCGGGAAGCCCGATACGAGGGGCGAAAAAGAGGACGGATCAATTCACTATCACGGGCATGACGAGCTCTCGGCACAACTGTGTGAACAGATCCTCACCCGCCTGCGCTTTCCGACGAGGACGGTGCGATACGTGACTCGCCTTGTAGCTGCGCATATGCAGCACTACACGCCCCAATGGTCCGACGCGGCACTCCGTCGTTTTGTGCACCGCGTCGGTCCCGACGCGGTGTGGGACCTCATTGCGCTGCAGCGGGCGGATGCATACGGCAAGATTGGCCGTTCCCCACAGCGCTCACCGCTGGACGAGCTCGAAGACCGGGTATCCGAGGTGCTACAGGAGGATGCCGCCCTCTCCCTGCGGGATCTCGCCGTGAATGGAAGGGATCTACAGCGGGAGGCAGGGATACCGGCCGGACCAGCGTTGGGACAGGTGCTGGACTTTCTCTTAGAGACGGTGCTTGACGACCCGGACCAGAATGATCGGGAGACGCTCTTGAATATAGGCCGGAACTACTACCGGTCGCGGATCAACGTGGAACATGGAACGTGATTGAGCACCTAGGAAGAGACACGGTGGGAGCGGCGTGGCCGTGAAGCTGCGCCGTTAGCTCTTGGCGGTTTTCGTGAGGGCTTCGTAGGCGAGGCGTGCGGCCTGCTGCTCCGCTTCTTTCTTGTTCTGCCCTTTCCCAGGACCGTAGCTGCGTTCTTTGATCTGGACCTGCATCCAAAAGGTCTTACTGTGATCGGGACCGGTCTTCTTCATGAGCGTGTACTTCGGGTAGGTCTTGAACTCCTTCTGCACGTGTTCCTGCAGAAGGGTCTTGTAATCCTTCTTGTGCCGGTTTGCTCGGACCTTATCGATCTCCGGTACAATCTGCTCGAGAATAAACTTGCGGGATTTCTTCAGCCCTGAATCAAGGAAGTACGCGCCGATAATGGCCTCCATGGCGTCTGCCAGCAAGGCCTTCTTCGTGCGCCCGCCCGAGTATTCCTCGCCCCGTCCAATGAGAATGAAGTTGTCCACACGCAGATCGTGAGCCACGGCGGCCAAAACCTCTTCACTCACGACGAAAGACTTGATCTTGGCGAGGTCCCCTTCGGGGCGGTCAACCAAGGTATCAAAGAGATACTCCGCAACAACGAGACCGAGGACGGAATCCCCGAGGAATTCCAGCTTCTCGTTGTTGTCCATTTGCTCATTCTCGTTGGCGAAAGAGCGGTGGCAAAATGCAAGATTGAGGAGCTCTCGACTCTTGAAGCGAATTTGTGCCTGCTTTTCGAAGAGTTGAAGCTCTTTCAGCCGATCGGGATTAACCTCAGGCGGTGCGAGGTGTGCGTCGGGACGTCTATTTCGGCCTTTCATGGTACTCGCGTACAAAAAATGAGTTCCCCCGAGGTGCCTCAGAGGAACTCCTAGAATGATTGAACCATGGTCATTGTGAGATGACCATTGCGAAGCGTGTAACCGTCTTACTTCTGCTGGCTCTTGAGATAGTCCAGAGCGTCGCGAACGGTTTCGAACTCGTTGGCCTTTTCGTCGGGAATCGAGATGCCCATCTCCTCTTCAATAGCGTAGACGAGCTCGTAGGTGTCGAGGCTGTCTGCACCAAGGTCCTGTCGGAAGGAAGAGTCGAGAGCGATCTTACTCTCCTCTACCTCGAGCTTATCAGCGATGAGCTTCTTCATTTTCTCAAAAAGTTCGTCCATGAGCCTATCCTCCTCGTTAGCTTGAGCCGTTGTTTATTCGAGTTCTTCAGGGTCGAAGATCTTTCGTCCCCGGTAGTAGCCTGACTTCATATCCACCCGGTGTCGGAGAACGGTTTCGCCCGACTCAGGAGAGGTGATAAGCGTGGGAAGCGCCAGCTTTCGGTTGATTTTGCGTCGACGTCGGGTGCGTGCCTTCGACGCCTTCTTCTTTGGTACAGCCATATGGGCTTATCCTCCTCAGCGTAATGGTCGTAACTTAGTATAGCGTTGCGGTCGTGTCAACCAAACGTCGGTCACCGACCGGTTCCTTCTGGTGCCGCAGTCATGGCGTCTCAGGGCCGTAGCTTTTCTTTCAGGCGCTCGGCAACGGTTGCCGGCACCATGCTCGAGATATCACCGTTGAGCCTGGCGAGCTCCTTGATGGCAGAGGAGCGCAAGACGAAATAGCGCGGGTCCGTGGGCATCATAATGGTCTCGATATTCGGATTGAGCCCCTTGTTGATCATGGATAGCTCAAACTCGTACTCGAAGTCGTCCAAGGCACGGACTCCGCGGACCATGATTTTCGCATTGGCTTTCTCGGCGAACTCGACGATCAAGCGGTCCCAGAGATGAACGCGGACGTTGGAAAACTCGCGCACCAATTCGTTCATCATCTCGTATCGTTCTTCCGCAGAGAACGTGGACTGTTTGCTCACATTCACCGCAATGACCACATCCAACTCGTCGTAGATCACCGCGCAGCGTTGAATGATATTGAGATGTCCGTTTGTCGGCGGATCGAATGAGCCGGGAAAGAGCGCTCGAAGCATCCCGGCATCGTACTTAGATGGCCACAGTCGGTCAACATCAGTGAGCTCTGTGCTATACTGAATCAGTGGAATTGCACGGGCGAAATCTGGCGGTCATCGGCTTCGCGTGCTTGCTCTTCATAGGCGTGGACTCCCGTCTCGGCGCACAGGCAGGTGCGCAGGCAGGTGCGCAGGCAAGTGACTCCACGGAGTCACCGGTGGTTGCCGAGTGGA
>CAYPTH010000003.1:0-5102 GCA_964413635.1 uncultured Spirochaetaceae bacterium | reverse complement strand
CAGGCAGGTGCGCAGGCAAGTGACTCCACGGAGTCACCGGTGGTTGCCGAGTGGATTCGACTGAATGAGACACCGGCGCGCCTCTCCCACGAGAATCGAACCGAGCTCACCGTTCTGACCCGTGAGCTCCAGTCACCACAGGCTGAGCTTCAGCGGGACGCTATCTCCCGGATTCACGACCTCTATGAGGCGAGGCGGGAAATCAGCCCGGAGCTGGTTGATCTTCTGGTGTTCGCCATTGCGCGTCCGTTCACGATTCAGAACGTACCAGTCGGAGCCGCCACGCTCTACCCCGACGTTCGGGTCCAAGCTCTCAATGTGCTGGGCGGAATCGGTGGCGATCGCGCGTTACATGGGGTGCTTCTGGTGCTGCGGCGTGAACGAGAGAGCGTCGTGGTGACGGAAGCACTGTATGCCCTTAGGGAAATGCGCCCGCCTCCCAATGAGGGTATCACGACTACCCTCGCCCACCTGCTGACCCAAGGGGAGGTACGTTCCGATCCGCGTGTCGTCGCCGCGGCACTTCACGTGGTGCGGGCGCTTGGGGCACCCCCATATGCGATCACCGATCCCGAGCTCTACCGTGCCATTCTGGAGATTGCCCAAGGCCCCTATCCCAGATGGTTGCGCGTTCAGGCCTACGATCTCGTGGATGAGTTGCGAAAACCGAGATAGTGCCCGCAGGGGATGGCGCGGCGGCGCGGTTCCGCGGCTAGCTACCCCGTCGATGAACAAGCTCGTCGGTGAGCTTTCGTGCAAGCTGCTGTATGGCGTCCTGAATATACTTCTGGTCGTTGATTTTCGACTTGAGCTCTTGAATCTTCTTTGGGTCGGTCGGTTTCGCTACTCGCACCATACGTCGCCGAAGGCTCCCTCAATGTGTCGCGGCGGTAGACCATCGGTTGTAACCAACAGGACATCAAAGCGCACCGTATAGTCTGCGAACTGCCGGTGTAGAGCCAAGAATGCCCGACTGGTCCGAACGATACGTTGCCGCTTCCGTCGGGAAAGGGCTCGTTCCAGGTCGTGGTCCCGAAACTGCCTCCACGATTTCACCTCGACAAAGACGATCATTCGACCGCGTACAGCTACTATATCGACCTCTCCGGCGATCGATTTGAAGTTCTTTTCGAGGATTCGGAAACCTTCTTGTGATAGGTAGCTTGCAGCTTTGGATTCGCCGGAGCGACCCTTCGAAACCGTGCTCACCGCGGACTACTGATTGGCAGTGGCGTTCTTGGGATCGACGGCTTTGGCGATGAACACGTCCTTCGAAGTGAAGAGGTCAATAATCTCACCATCCTGCGGCTGCTTTTCGCGGCCGTGTTGATCGATGATCACGCGGACCTTCGGCTTGAGTGGCGCATCGCTGTTGTTTTCAATGACCCGGGCGATACAGGAGTTGTTCAACAGCACCACGCTTCCGATTGGGTAAATCCCGAGTGTGCGAATGAACACCTTCAGGACATTTGGATCGAAGCGCCGCGAGTTATCGCTGAGGAGATTCCGCATTGCCTGGTAGCCGATCATCGAACTTCTATACGGCCGTTTCGAGACCATTGCTTCAAATGAGTCAACCACGGCAATGATGCGGGCGCCGATGATGATGTTCTGCCCCGAGATGTGTTTGGGGTAGCCCTTACCGTCCCAGCGTTCGTGATGCTGGAGTGCCGCCAATCCAACCTCTTCGGGATACTTCAACTCACGAGTAATGATCTTGTAGGAGTGGATAGGGTGCGTACGGACCAGGCGATTCTCCTCCGACGTCAATTCACCCTGTTTATCGAGAATCTCCTGAGGGAGTCGCAGCATGCCGATATCGTGGAGAAGCGCCGCCGTGGCCAGGTGAATAAGGCGATACTTCGGCATCTGCATCTGCTGCCCCACCATGCTCGTGAGTACCGCGGAGTTGATGGCGTTTTCTGCAAGCCCCCCTTCACCCTGTACGCCGTAGAGGACGAACTCAATAACCTGATTCTTGACGTCATCGAGTAGTCGGAAGAGGGCGTCTATGATCTTGTCGATTTCAGATGGGTCGACCGCGTCTTGGTTGCGTATCCGGCCGTGAATGGCTCGAAGGGTCTCGCACTGCTTCTCATAGGTTTGGACGACCCTCTTCTGTTCCGGAGACGCGAAGTTCTGTTCAATGAAGTCCTTCCGTCCGGAAGTGGCGCTGTCCGCCAGGAGCCTTCCTTCGGTGGTAACCTCTTGAATGCCCCACTTCTCGAGGCGCTGCAAGTCCTTCTCGCGGATAGGAATCCCCTCCGGAACGAGGACGCTGTCACCGTCAATGTACACGGGCTCGCTAAACCGATTCCCCGGCTTCAGCTCGCTGACCTTGATCGATCGAACGCTCATCTACTCTGAGTCTCCACTTGATACGCATACACGAGCAGCCGTGCCACAACTTCGTAGAGGTCTTCCGGTATGTATCCGCCCACATCCACGGCGTATAACATTTCCGCGGAAGCGTCACCTTCCTGAATGGGTATCCCGGATGCCTCCGCGATCTCGCGGATACGTCGCGCAAGATATCCCTGGCCCTTTGCCGCAACAAATGGTGCCGGGAAGGCTGGATCATACTTTACCGCAACGGCTTTATCGGGCACAGCTTACTTTCTTATACGTCGGTATCGACACCGGACACTATACCTGACAGATCTTCCGATGAAAACCCGTCGAAGTCCTCGAGGCTATCTCGGAAGACCAACTCGCGTATGAGATCGGTCTGCGTAAGCGTGTCGGCAAGGTTTCGGGCCGCAGGGTCATCCTGTGCCGATGGATGAACGACCACCCGAAAGCCGGCGTCCCGGCGGAGGATCGAAAATGCAATTCGCCTTCCCGCCAACTCGACCTCGAGGGCGCCCTGGGAGAAGCGATCCGCCGGTCCCGGCCGGTAGAGCCGCACGACGGCGCGACGAGTTTCTTCCCCCACGCTAAGAACGACGGGTACGACCACCCAGTGGCCTTCATCGCCGATTCGGTGGTTGACGACCGGCAATGCCGAGGTCGCCGCGGCTTCGGTGCGCGTAACGGCGCTCTTCACCTGCTTCTTGAGGTCTTCTATCGAGTGGCTGTCGCGGGCCTGGAACGGAAGACTCTGATCACTCGTGTCCTTGTCGTCGCGGTTCTCGCGCCGGCGCGGATTCTGCTGTCGGCGATCCCCGGCATCCCTGCCCTTCTGGTCTCCCGCGGAGGCCGGGTCCAGCGCGGAGAGGAGACGCCGAAAGGTATGCTCGTCGTCGACGTCGACACCCTTTCCGACCAGAACAGCAAGAAGGCGTGCTTCCCTGCGCGTACGCGCACCGGCTCGCTCCGCCATTCGATAGAGCTTTGCGATTCGTGTAGGATCGAGACTGTGTTGTGCGTGCACGAGGTGCGTGAGTATAGCCTCGGAAACGGCGTTCTGCGGAACGCCGGCCGCGGAGAGCACGCGGGCGAGAGCCGAGGAGCCTGTAGAGCCGCGTTGAATCTGACGAAGAATGATCTCCGACCCGCTTCGTTCCACCCGTGCGAGGAAGCGCTCTCCTAAGTGGACGGGGACCGCTACCCGTGCGGTTACCGTTCGATTGCCAATGGCCAATTGCCACGTGTTTTTGCCGACGTGGGCAACGACGCGAGCGTGAACGGTGGAACCTGCCGACAAGTTTCCCTCGCCGTGCGACGTTCCACGGAGAACGCCAACAAGGCGAGCGAAAAAACCCGTCGATTCAAGCATCCCGGGAAGCGACTCGCCTGCTTAGGTGTCGGCGCTCTGCTTCTGCGTCGGCTTCTTGCGGATCAACTCGGCAACCTTTGCTGCCTTTCCAACGCGCTTGCGGATGTAGTAGAGCTTGGCGCGACGCACGCGGCCTCGTCGAGAGACCTCGATCTTCTGAATGCGGGGGGAATGGAGGGGGAAGACGCGTTCCACGCCCACGCCGTAGGACATCTTCCGCACCGTGAAGGTGCGTCGTGCTCCGCCGTTGTTCAGCGCAATAACCAGCCCCTCGAATATCTGCACGCGCTCGGTGCGGCCCTCGACAATTGAGAAGTGTACTTTTACGGTGTCGCCAATGCGAAAGTTCTCCGCATCCTGCTTCACCTGTTCGTTTTCAATGGTTTGAATGAGATCCATATCTGCTCCTTCGCTCTCTCGTTTTCTATCACACATCCGGGGGTTGAAGTAAGTCTTCCCGGCATCGTTTCGTCTTCTCGATCCGTCTGTTGTGCCGCCATCTCTGTATGTTGGCGTGGTGTCCCGATATCAAGACATCGGGGACTCGTAAATCCTTGTACACCTCGGGGCGCGTGTAGTGCGGATACTCCAACAGTCCGTCGGTGAAGCTCTCTTCATCGAGGGACTCCCGCGAAATCACATGCTCGCGGAGTCGGAAGACGGCGTCAATGATCACCAGCGTCGAAAGCTCGCCGGAGGAGATCACGTAATCGCCGATCGACAACTCATCGTCGACATAGAGGTCGATGATGCGCTGATCGATTCCCTCGTACCGCCCGCATACGAAGACGAGCTCCTCTTCTCGAGCCAGCTCGGCCGCCGTTCTCTGGGTGAAGCGCCTTCCGGCAGGACTCGCGTAGACGGTGCGACGCGCCGCCGCACCTAGCGAATCCAGGGCGCGTCCCACGGGATCGGCCATGAGCACCATGCCGGCGCCACCCCCGTAGGGTGCGTCATCCGCGCTACGATGCTTGTCCTTTGCAAAGTCTCGAATGTCTACGGAGACCAGGCGAACGAGGCCTCGCTCGACAGCCTTCCCCAAGATAGACGCGGAGAAATACTGCTCAACGATCTCCGGAAAGAGACTCAGCACGTAGAACGTCATTCCAACACGTCCGGATAGATAACCACGATCCTCTCGGCCTTCGTGTCGACTGCGCCGACGTACTCACGATGGAAGGGCACATTTCGCACTCCCCCGTCGTCGAGCTCCACCTCGAGCATGTCTGCGGCGCCGGAATCCCAAACCGAACGGACGATACCCCGCCGACGGCCTTCGCACTCTATTACGCAGCCAATCAGGTCACGAATGTAGTGCTCGTCGTCGCCCCGGGGCGCCCCGGCCTCTTTCGGTGCCCACAGCTCCCACCCGCGAATGGCGGCG
>CAYPTH010000002.1:12013-71133 GCA_964413635.1 uncultured Spirochaetaceae bacterium | reverse complement strand
CCGCAGTCGGTCTCCTGCTTGAAACCATTCAACAATTTCGGCACCAGTTCATACGTGACGAATTGCGGGTGACCGCGATAGTATGGCTCCATCATGCACCGACCAATCCACCGAGCCAATCCCCACGCCCCGCGCATGCGCCGTGTCGTTGTCGCTGCGGTGATCGTCGGCGCGCTCCTTGCCGGCTTCAGCCGCTGCGCCACCGCTCCGGAGGAATCATCCGACGTGGCAATGGGCGCCAGGAGTGAGAGGGAGGCCGAGGCTGTGCCCGAGGATAGCGGTGCCGGAAAGGAGCAGCCTGAAGCCGACGCGGTCGAGGAGGAGCCGACCGCTCCGGAGCGAAGCGACCGGGAGATGGAACGAGCGGTGCTGCGACGCATCATCGATCTCCTGCCGTCGGGGCACCGCCCCCTCCTTTCCCGGGAGGGAGGGGATCCGATTACCGCAGAGATCGATCTCAACCAGGACGGCGTACAAGAGGTCTGCCTCTTCACGGTGCGTGACGGCGAGGGAAGCCGGTCTCTCGAGGTGCTTTCCGACATATCCCGCACGGTTGACAAGGAGACGCTGTCGGCGGGCTTCGGCGTGGAGATCTTTGACGTTGCCGACGGGCGGCCAACCCTTCTCCGAGATGTGGCCGCCGGCACGAGTCCCGTTCTTCGTGACGTGGGAGTGCGGAGGCTCAATCAGGACGGTGAGTTGCCGGTCGCCTTTTACTTCGATTTCGCCGACTCCAAAGGACAACAACTCGTGTGGGTGGTGCATGGCGGAGGCGATCGGGTATCCACCTTGGTGCTGCGCAAGGACGCACTCTTCGGCACGAAGGTCAAGGACATCGACAACGACGGTATCTTGGATGTCCTGCGCTCTGAGCGCCATATCGAGGACGGCACAGGCTACGAAACCTTCATTACCTGGATACGATGGAACGGGCGCTCCTACAGCGAGTATCGAACGACCAATATTGTGCGCAACCTGAACGAGTATCTCGCCACGGCGGGACGGATACTCGGTTCCTCCAACTTGACCGCCTTCGTTGAAAAAGCGCTCTCGGAACGGACCCTCGATAGCTTGCGCGCCGAAGGTGTGGACGACCTCATGATTGTGAACAGGATCTTGCAACCGTCATCGCGATCGCTGCAATCCTTTGGCGAGTTGCTGCGTCGCGACGGCAAGGTGGAAGCTGCCGAGTTCCCGCGATTCTTCGAGAACCCCTTCTCCGATCCCGGCGCGACCCTTACGATCCCGGTGCGGATTGTCTGCTGTGGTGGCTTGAGCGCGGTCTTTGAGACGCGCCTCGCCATGGCTGAGAATCCCTTCTCATCGCCCCAATTCTTCTTCATTCCTGGAAAACGCTGAAGGAGCCCGAGTTGGATCAGTATATTGTTGAGGGCAGCTTCCCCGTGAAGGGGGACATAACCGCGAGTGGGAACAAGAATGCGGCGCTTCCCTGTATTGCCGCGACCTTGCTCACCTCCGATTCCGTTACCCTGACCAACATCCCGGAAATCGAGGACGTTCACGTCATGCTTTCGGTTCTCAGCGAGCTCGGCTCAACCGTGGAACGTGGGGAAACGCCCGGTACCTACCACATTACCACCGCCGACATCCGCTCTGGTGAGATTCCGCCGGAGATGGCCAAGCGAATTCGCGCCTCCATTCTCTTCGCCGGGCCGCTTCTCGGTCGTATAGGGAGCGTCGTTTTGCCGCCCCCGGGTGGGGACGTCATCGGGCGCCGGCGCTTGGATACGCACTTTCTCGCCTTCTCCGCACTGGGCGTGCGGGTCGAGACCGACGGGCTTTTCTCGCTGACCGCGGCCAAGCTGACGGGGGCGAACATATTTCTCGACGAGACCTCCGTAACCGCAACGGAGAACGCCATCATGGCGGCCGTCATGGCGGACGGGCGCACCGTGATCGAGAACGCCGCCTCCGAGCCGCACGTTCAAGACCTCTGTCGCATGCTGGTGTCCATGGGAGCCCGGATCGACGGCATCGGCTCGAACATCTTGACGATTCACGGCGTTGCACGGCTTCACGGGACCGAGTTTCGCATTGGACCCGACTTCATGGAAGTGGGCTCATTCATCGGCCTGGCTGCGGTTACCAGGGGGGATCTGACCATCCACGAGGCTGGTCCGGATAACCTCAAAATGGTGAAGATCGCCTTCAACAAGCTCGGTATCCACTGGGAGCGAGAGGGGGAGACGATTCACGTGCCCTCCCGGCAGATGCTGCGCGTAGTACCGGACCTCGGCGGCATGATTCCAAAGATCGACGACGCTCCCTGGCCGGGCTTTCCTCCCGATCTGATTAGCATCATGCTGGTGGTTGCGACCCAGGTGGAGGGCACCATCCTCATCCATGAGAAGATGTTCGAGTCCAGAATGTTCTTCGTGGACAAGCTGATCGGGATGGGCGCGAGAATCGTGCTCTGCGATCCCCACCGCGCCGTGGTGAGCGGGCCGGCGCGTCTGAGCGGGTCTGATCTGGTCTCTCCCGATGTTCGCGCCGGCATGGCCATGGTGATTGCCGCCATGTGCGCCGAAGGCGAGAGCACGATTCAGAACGTGTATCAGATAGAGCGAGGTTACGAGGAGCTCACTGCGCGTCTCCGGCGTCTCGGTGCCAGAATTCGTCGCACCGAGGCGCCGGTTCCGACCTAAGAGTCGCCGAGAGACGCCTTTTCTTCCTGGAATAGGCCGATGCGTTTTCCGAGGCTGGGGTACACACCGGCGACCCAGGCGCCGACCACGGCGTAGACAAGCGTATCCACCGCGTAGCCGGCGGCGAACCCCCCGGCGGCGAAACTCCGTAGCGCCTGTGCCCCGACAATAACGACGCCGCAGGCGAGCATGCCGGCGAGGTAGCGAGCGATCTTCCGCCGCGTGGTCGCCGCCACGACGAAACCGAAAGTCCTTCGCTCGAGGGCGAATCCAAGAAGGGTTCCGATGCCTGCACCGCCGATCCGAGCCATCTCCGTGCTCTGGAGGCTGGACGCGACGAGGGCCGTAAGCAGGGCGACCGTAAGCGTCACCACTGCAAGAACGGCGGCGCCGGAGAGCAGAAGGGCGGTGACATCTCCGTGCCTGCGGCTTTTCGGTGAGAGGGGCTTCGATCCCACGTAGAGGAGCCGGTATGTTCCGAGCGCAAAGAGCGCGCCTATCACCCAGCCGCCGACCACATCGAGGGGCCAGTGGAGCCCAAGGTATACCCGTGATACGCCCACCAGGGCCAACACGGCAGCGGTGAGGAGATACATGGCGTTCCGACGGAACAGAAGCGCCAGCGTGACAAAGAGGGTGGTCGCAGCTTGAGTATGACCGCTGGGAAAGGAGAAGCCTTCCGCAGTGGTCACGGAGAGGGCGTACACCCCGGTGAGCACCTCCTGCGGATGACGCGCTTGGACAATGAGCTGCAGCAGATCGTTGGCGGTCATGGAGGCCACGTAGGTCAGTACGAGAATGTAGCCGCCGTGCTTCGAGATGTTCCAGTAGATCAGCGCGGCCACCGACAGAACAAAGAGCTCCTCGCCCAGGGCGCTTGCCAACACGAATGTGGTGTCCCAGAAGGGAGTTCGAATGTCCTGCAGCGCCCCTACAATTGCTTCTTGCATGTTGCTTCGGGCTATCTCGCCTCGTCCCGCTGCGCCTTCGACGGGGCAAGAAAGGCAACAAAGGTCTCGTATGCTTCTCGGATTCGACGGAACGCCTCGGCGGCCTCCTGTCGCTGTTCTTCGCTCAGGCCCAGCGTTGCGTCGGGGTGGAACTGCGAGGCGAGATTACGGTACGCGCGCTTTGCGTCTGCAAGGCTCGCGGTCCCGTCGAGGCCGAGAATCGTGGCGGCGCGGCGCACATCATCCTCCATGGCATCCGCCTCGGTGCCGTGGAGCCACCCGAGAAGCTCAGTAGCCTCCATCTCGTTGATCTCTCCCCGGGCCGAGGCTTCGCGGAGTGCCGCACAGAGCTCCCGCACGTGCCCGGGCGGTAACTCGTCCCGGAGGCGCCGGGCGGCGTTCCGTGCATCTGTGGAGAGCACCGGGAGCTGCCACTGCGCCGGCGAGAGTCCGAGGCGCGACGCGGGCGATATGGCGCCGGCGGCTGCGAGTACCGACAGCGTCGTTGCCAGGAGCTCTCGCGGCATCTCTCGCGAGCCGCTGCAATAACGGACGATCGTGACCAGGTGGCGCGCCGGCGGCGGGAGTCGTCGACTCCGCGCCCGGCGAATTGTCTGATCCACGAGGAAGCCCGTAAGGGAGCCCAGGGCCACCCCGTACACGCCGAGAGGGATTCCAAGCACTGCGCCGACCAAGAGGCCCCGCACGGGTTGCGCCGCGGCGCCGACGGTGGTTCCGATGCGTCGGAGGTGGAGCCGCGACGGTCTCATCGAGTCTTCTGCCCCGCGAGTACAATCAACGCGAGGACGAGGAGGAGGGTTTCAGCGGCGACAAGGAGAAGCGTCGCGAACACGGGCTGTGCCCGTGCGACCAAGAGGGTAATGAGGCCCCGGTGGAGGTAGGTGTACAGCGTGGTTATCCAGTACGCAAGCAGGAAGACCAGTGGCGCCATTGCGACAACGACGACCGATGGACGGGACAGAGACCGAGAACGCCACTGCCAGCCCAGCGCGACCGCAAGTATTGACAGTATGACGAAGGTGAAGGGCATGATGAGTCTGTCGAGGAGCTCCCGATATACTGGTTCGACGCGGTGTCCCAGGGCGGTGAAGGACTGTCGCATGTCGAGGAGCTCGAGAACGCCGGCTTTTTCCATGCCGGAGTCGGCGTAGGAGGCGCGCATGAGCGCGTCAATGGAGACGGGAATGCGGAGAAGCGCCATCTCCTCCGCCGGCCTCGAGCCATGGAAGTACTGCGGCGTTTTGCGGCGCTGCGCCACATCTCGGTCGATGCCGCGCATGTTGAGGACCTCCCCGACCATCTTCCCGTATTCCGCGGCAAAGTGGTAGAGGCGCTCGCCATCTCGAGTGGATAGTGCCTCGATCCCGTAGAAGTAGGCACCCCCCGTTCCCATGACGATCTTGTCAACCCAGAGGTGTGTCGTCGAATCGCCCTCATCGCGGTAGCGAGCCATGACGTTGTACCTGCCCGGAATGTCGACGTTTTCCTGGGCGTCATCAATGAAGAAGGACACTTCCTGGACCGCGTCGAGCGCTTCCCGGTAGTACCGCTGAACGTCGGGATCCCGCGGGCGATCCTCCCGGAGGGACTTGAATACGTAATAGGCGGTTATGGGATCATCATCCTCGTAGAGCGCCATGTAGCCGTCCCGCTTCCGTTTGAAGAAGCTTGCGTCGGCCTCTTCCTCCTCCGAAGGAGTCTGTGACTGCAGTGCCTGCCGGGCCCGCGCCGCAATCTGTCGAGCCTGGGGAGAATCTGCATCGATATCAAGCGCACGGCCGGCGTAGTAGTGCGCCGAGAAGTACTCCTCTTCCTCCAGAAACTTTCTCGCCCGGGTAATGAGCCGGCCGACGGAGAGTCCCGTCACCGAATCCAGGGGAGTGAAATCCTCTGCGACCGGTTGTGTGTCCTGTCCCTCGAGTGTTCGCATTGCCGCTCGAGCAGCATCGAGCTCGGATATGATGGCCTGGTTGCCGGGATCTAAGATCAGATACGCCTCATAGCTCCGTGCCGCATCACGGTGCTCTTCTTGCACCTCACGTGCTCGGGCTCGGTCGAGAAGATCCTGGGCGATCTGGCTGTCTGCCACCGCATTCTGACGTCGGTCGACTGCCACGGGACGGAGAACGCCCAGAACAATAGCGTACACCACGGTGCCGACAATTATGAGGACGAGTACCTGTCGGGCGAGTCGAAAGAAGCTCGGCATACCACCCGGCGAGGCCGAGAGGTCGGCCGGGTTGAGCAGCAGCGAGAAGACCACCGCGAGAACAGCCATGGTAAGGGGTATGAGGATGTCGATGACCCGGATGAGGATATCGTGCATGAGCCACATCCCGCGAAGGGGATCTATCAGGGCGCCTTCCGGCATCTGCCAGAACGAGACCGCAATCGACACGGCGACGGCAATGAGGAGTCCGGGGATTCCTGCCACAAGCGTCTTCCGCAGTGCGCTATCCACCGGCTACGTTCCTTTGCCATTCGCGAAAGGGTCCCTGAAAAAGACCAATGATGACGAGAACGATCGTTATCACCGCAAGCGCGGCGTGAGGAACGAAGGGATAGAGTTGCCCGGGAATCGTCTCGCCGAGTAGTTCCTTGGCGAGACCGGAGAGGTCGACCGCAAGAAGCTCTACGACACCCCACGCCAAGAGCACTGCGAGGATCGCGTTGAGAAGCGGCCACTTTGTCAGTCGAACAATCACCCACGCCATGGAAAAGAGGAGGATCGTCACGGCTCCGAGCGAAAGATAGTGGAGATCGCGGGGGCCCGCCCTCGCAATCCACGTTCTACTCACCTCAGCCGCGGCGGAAAAAAAGCCGACGAGCTCCGGCGGTGGCTCGGTCTCGGTCCAGTACACACTCTCGAATTGCGACAAGGAAAGCTGTTCGCCGGTAGCGGGAATCGTGAGGCTCGCGGCTGGTGGGTTCTGTCGAGCCGATCGAAGTGGCGTCATGCGAGGGGGGGCGGTGTTCTGCACTCGGACACCGTTGCGGTAGGAAAGGCCTTCCCGGTCCTCGAAGTAGACGAAGCCGTCTCCCGTATTGTAGAACCCTCCCGGTCGAATTGCGAAGCTCGGCTGCTCCCCACCGACCAGGGTTGTCAGGAGGCCGGCACCTATTCCACCCGCCGTGAATATGACCGTCGCGATGACGAAGACTGAGAGACGTGCGAGGGAACGGTGCGCCGGATGCCGCAGAAGGGAAAACAGCCACGCAAGGATCGCGGTTATTCCCACCGCGAACCAGGAGTTGCGGAGAGATCCCACAATCAATGCGAGGTATGCCGATGCTCCCGCTTCTCCAGAGCCACTCCAAATGGGAATGATGTCAAGCACTACGCCGACACCCGTGATGGCAATGAGAACAGCGAAGAGGATCGCGAGAAACCGCCCGATTGCCGAGAGGACCCCTTTCACACCAGGACTGTAGCACGGGGGTGGGTGCTGTTCAACATACACCCGTGAGGTCCTACTTGCGACGATCTGAGAAGAATTCCCCAATTAATCGCACAAGTTATCCACAAGAATCGCCACCCAACATGTATTGATTTGTGAACACCCGGCGCTCCTCGAAGCGAGGCAAAAAGGTCAAAAAATAAAAACTCAAGCGTAATCTGTTTCATGAAAAAGATATACCAAAACGTCTATGTGTTAGCCTCCCCTGGCGCCTCCATAGCCTATACGAGACACGGCTGCGGGGTGCTGCTCTCAATTGCCGGGTCGGATTTGCCCACAATTTATCCACAGGACACGGTGTCGTGAAGGTTCAGCCGATATCCGCGCCCGCGGACCGAAACGATCGGATTCGCGTAGCCGGCGAGAGGCTGTAAGCGCTTACGCAGTCGGGCAATACGCATGTCAACCGCCCGGGATGAGCTCGGCGCATCCACCCCCATGGCAAAGGCGAGGGCGCGGCGTGACGCGATCCCGTCCGGCGCCCCGCACAGCGCGCGAAATAGGCGGCGTTCCTCGGCGGTGAGCTCAACTCGGACGCCGTCAAGCTCGACGACGCCCGAATCATCACCGGAAGGGCTCTCCTGGGCGACGGCGCCTGCGGCCAGCCTCTCTATGCGAAAGAGGAGCTCCTCAGGCTCCCAGGGATCCTTCATGAAGTCGCCCGCCCCGGCAAGGTACGCTGCCGCGAGCGTTCTTGGCGGTCCGAAAACCAGCGTGCAGGCGGTGTCGAAAACGTGGTCCGCCCGGTCCAGTACGTCGGTCAGCAGCCGGGCGGGGAAGATGATGATGTCAGAGGATTCGAGGTCGGTGAAGGAGGATATCGCCTCGAAACTGCAGCGCGGGAATTCCCGGAGGAGAATCCGGAACCGCGCCCGCTCCGAGGCGAGGTCGCTGAGTAGCGTCGCCGAGGGGAGTGATCGTGAAGGGCTCTCGGGGCTGCTACTCCTCATCCTTCATGCGGCGCTTGAGCTCGTCCAAGGTGGCGTCGATGTCGTCATCGCTCTCGCCCGCGGAGCTTTTGCCTTCGCTGCTCTCATCGCTCTCACCGCCCGCGCTGCCGCTTTTCGAGCCTGAGCTTCGATCCTCGAGAGCCATTCGCTCCTTCAGGTCTTCGAGCATCTTGTCGCCATCGCCGGAACCGGACTCCAGCTCCGCGAACTTTTCGTCGATATCCTGTTTGCCTGAGTAGTCGTCGAGCTCTTCCATGGCCTCGTTCTCAGCCTCGAGTTGGTCCATTTTCTGGGACATCTTGTCGAAGGCCTCGAAGGCGGAATTGTCCGACATTCCGCTCAGTGTGCCCTGGAGCTTCTTTTGCGCCTCGACCCGCTTTGACCGTGCGACCAAGAGGTTCTTCTTGCGCTGCGCCTCTTCGCTTTTCTGCTGAAGACCGCGGAGGGCGGATTTCAGTTTCTCCACGGACTGATGTTGCTGATCGAGTTGCGTCTTGTACTCCTGGGCGTACTTCTCCATCTCACGCTTGCGGGCGAGCGCTTCTTTTGCCAGGTCATCCTTGCCGGCACGCACCGCGAGTTGGGCCTTTCGTTCCCACTCTTGCGCCTGCTCGGTGCTCTGGTTCATTTGCCGCTCGATCTTCTTCTCGTCGGCGATCGCGGAGGCGACGCTCTTCTTAGACTCGATGAGCTGCTGATTCATGTCGGTGATCAGCTGGTTGAGCATCTTCTCGGGATCCTCAGCCTTGCTTATCATTTCGTTCAGGTTTGATCGGACAAGCCGTCTGAATCGTTCAAAAATCCCCACCGGGATCCTCCTCCTTACTTCCGGAACTCCGAAAGTACGCCGTAATGTTGAGCAAGTGCCAACCCCGTCGCATCGAGTGAAGCCTGGAACTCCTCGATATCCATGGTCGCAAGTTCCAGGGTATCGATCAAGATAACGTTGTTTTCATCCAGAGCGTAGGCACCGTGAATCATCTCTGAGTTAAGAGTCAGGAGTTTGTGAAAGAACTCCTCCCGCCGCTGCGAGGGGAGGTCCATGACCTTGGTTCGAATGGTGACAAGAGAATCCTGGGCGAAGACGACGACGTTACTCAAGCCATTCTCGGGATCATCAATGATCCACGCGTTCTCTTCCACATCTCGGAACGTCAGGCCCAGATTGATGAGGTAGCCTTCGATTTTCGTGTTATCCATACGTACCGGCTCCGACTGTTAGAGTGTTCGACAGTGGAGCCATTGTACAGGATGAAGGTCAGCCGAGGAAGACCTGTCCGGAGTTGTCGATTGCAAGGATGGTCTTGCACTCGGAGCAGCGGAACCGTCCCGCCTTCGTTGCCTTCAGCTTCTTTGAGCAGATCGGGCACTTGAAGATCTTGGGAAAGACATCCGACTCGACGGTGACGCCACCCTTTTTAAAGAACTCCACCGCCTCGTCCAGGTTGTCCTTGATATTGAAGAACTGGGAAAAGCCGAGAAGCTGGAATACTTCGTAGACCTTTGGCTGGATTTCGAGCAGCACCAGGTCGCCGCCACGCGGCTTCACCGCTTTTAGGAAGGCGGTGAACGATCCAATGCCGGTGCTGGATACGTAATTGAGTCCGCCACAGTGGAAAATGAGCCGCATGTAACCAGCCTCGACCGCGCGGGTGACACGCTTCTGAAAGAAGTTCGAGTTGTACGTATCGATGTAGCCGGTCAAATACAGAATGAGCCCGCCGTCAACGGAATCCACTTTCTGTAGCCGGATTTTTAAGCTTTCGTCTTTTTCCTCGTCAAAACCGGGAACGATATCGTTGTTGTTCATGTCTCTCCTTCAATCAGAAGACCACGATCTTCTGAAGCAAGGCCTTTTTAATTGCACCCATCTTATTCCTGTGCAAGAACCTTTGTCAAATAGCGTTGGTTCGTCCACATTCCCGAAGCCTCTAGCCTTCTGAACATATCACCGTTGGCGGCCCTGATCCAGAACGAGAAGTTGTCCGTGTACCGAGCTCGCCGCGGCCGTCATAAGATAGGTGACCATGCCGGCGATTTCGTCGACGTCAATGAGTCGCCCATATGGCATCTGCTGAGCATACCCTTGGACCTCCGTTTCGGTCAAATACTCGGTATGAACATGATCGGGACATAAGGCGTTAATCGTTACCCCCGGCGTGCGAACTCGTTTCGCCGTTGACTTGATGAAGGAGCCGAGGGCCGTTTTCGCGGCTGAATACGCCGGAATCGTCTTGAACCCGCGGATCCGCTCCGTTGCCGTTCCGCCGAAGAGCACCACTCGCCCGTATCCACGATCTATCATGCCGGGAAGGCACGCATTTACCAGGGATACCGGCAACAGGTAGTTGAGCTCGAACATGCGGCGGTGATCATCCAGGGTCGCCTCTTCCATGCGCTGGTACGCTATGGGTCCAAACGCGACAACCAGGACGTCAATGGGTAGGCGTTCCGTTGCACGTGGAAGGAAGGCTTCGGGCGATGTGATCTCGAATGCAAAACCCTGCGCACGGTGGCCTTGCTCGGTGAGCTCCGAGACGACTGCGTCCACCTTGCGCTGTGTCCGTCCGTGAACGAACACCTCCGCACCGAGCGCGGCGAGGGCGGTGCTGACTGCGCGTCCAACGCCGCCGGATCCACCGACGATCAACGCCTGCTTGTCGACCAAGAGCGATTCGGATTTGGACACGGTCGATCCGGCCGAGTATAATGAGCCCATCGTTCGTATCGGGAGCATGCATGAAACGTCTAGTGTGCGCAATAGTCGCTGTCTTGCTGGCAACGGCCGTATTTGGAGCTGACAAAGCGTCCTTCGACGACGTCGTCGACTTTGAGTCGTCACTCGAATCCATTGCGACTCAGGCGCGCCGTGCGCCCGATCAGCTCTTGGAGAACACCAAGGTCTTTGTGATCGACGGCGTCGTTGCGGCGGTTAATGTCGTTGATCCCAACCCGGAGAGCTTTCGAGCGGAGCTCGAATTGGTCACCGGTGAGTGGATTGGTCTCGAGCGCATCGTCATGTACAAAGCTGCGGCAATCGTCGAGGGAGCCGAGTTTGCTCCCCGGATCCCCACGCGTCGCAGCAGGGAGGAGCCGCCCGGGGGCACCATTGAACGAAACCAGCGCGTGATTGTTGTGGGGACAATTGCCGGCATTGCGGATGACCCCGAAACAGGCCGGCCGATTCCGGTGTTGGACGTCTTCTACGTGCGCAATCAAGACTAAGCGCCGCCATTACACGAAGGAGATGTCTTCGGCACGGATGTGAGTGTGGTCGCGGAGAATGGCGGCCCGGATCACGACGTTTCGCAGCTCCCGAATGTTTCCCGGCCAGTTGTACGCGGAGAGCAGGTTATAGGCGCGGTCGTCAATTCCCACGTCTCCCATTCCCGCCTGTTCCAGAAAGCTCTTTGTAAGCTCAGGGATGTCTTCCAATCGGTCCTTGAGCCGCGGGAGCCGGCATGTCAGCACGCCGAGTCGGTAGAAGAGGTCGCGGCGGAAACGCCCTTCCCGGACCTCCGTGGGTAAGTCACGGTTCGAGGCGGCGACCAGGCGAAACGAGAGCGAGACATCACGCGTGCCTCCGACGCGTCGAACGCTGCGCTCCTCAATGACGCGAAGCATCTTGGCCTGATTGAGAAGGGACATCTCGCCGATTTCGTCGAGCAGCATGGTGCCCAACGCCGCTCGCTCGAGATATCCAGGACGGGCGACGGCGTCGGTGTAGGCGCCACGTTCGGCGCCGAACATCTCACTTTCGAAGAGGGTCTCGGGAATGGCGCCGCAGTTCGCCGCGACAAAGGGTTCCTGCGAGCGGGTAGACAGCGCGTGGACGGCGCGTGCGGCAAGCTCCTTTCCCGAGCCGCTTTCTCCGAGGAGCAATACCGGAATGTCCGCTTTGGCGACGCGCCGCAAGAAGTTGCGCAGCTCGCGGACCGCGGAGCTTCGGCCGCGCAGGAGGCGATCCGCCGCATCGCCGGAGACGCTCGTTTCCGAGGTCTGCCCTGGTCGGCCCGCCTCGAGGAGCCGAGCGAGGGCGGATTCGACCTCCCGACGGCCGAAGGGGCGAAACAGGCAGTCCCGTGCACCGGCTCGCATGGCCGCGACCGTTTCTCGTGCCTGGCTCGGGTGAGCAATGATCGTGACCGGCGGCGCCCCGTGAGCGCCCGTAATGTGGGCAATCAGCGCGTTCACCGGAACGTCTGAGATATCGAGACCAATGATCACCGCCTGCGGTCGATGCTCGCGAACGAAATCCCCGGCGAGTGCTCCGCGGAAGTAGGACAACAGGGTACAGGACGGCGGGAGCATGCGACGCAGGACCTGATGAACCTCTTTGTCCTGGTCAACCAACACTATCCTGAGCATGGCAGTCAACTTATACGAATACACCCGCCGGCGACAATTGGCAAGAACGATTTCATGAGCAAATGTACCTTGCGCTTGTCCGTGGCGTCTTGGCGGCTATGGTGAAAACGAGTGGGTACTTGCGCTCACGGGGCGATTGGTGAACTCGCCCCCAAGTGGCTATAATTGCAATCCAATGGCGACGCGTCTGCGACTCCTTTCGCTCGTGGATCGGGCATTCGTTGTTCGGCTGCTTTTGGTGATGCTACTGGCGTCGCTGCTTGTTGTTGCCGACGGATACGCACTTATCGAGCTCAGTACGCATCTGGGGCGCTATCTTTCCCTCGCGGTAGTGGCCTCGACGGGCTTCGTTGGGCTGTTCTTTCTGACCAACTCGATTCTGGCAACGCTCTCGGCGATGCGCCGTCACGTGCGCAGCGGGTCGTTCCCGAAGCGTGATTTTGCCAGGCTGGCCGGGCTGTTCATATCGGCCGGCCTCATTGTTCTTCCCGGGCTCGTTACCGATCTCATTGGCATTGTGATCTACATTCCACCGCTTCGCGTGGCCTTCGGGCTCCTCATGATACGGCCCCTCGACTCGCAGCTGTGGCAGATTTACGAGCACGTCAAGCTGCAGGAGGCGGAGAACGAGGGGTGATGACGGCGCCTCGGGGCGCCTACTTTCCAAAGAGACGCGCGAACAGCAACAGCAGAGCGAACCACAGGAACAGAAACGTCTTGCCCATGCGCCAGGGGTGGGCGAGGACCCCGCCGAAACGCCGGGCGATCCGCCCGGCCCGGCCGGCCGGCGGTTTTCGCCGCACATCCGCAAAGACTTCCAGGACTTCCGGCACCCAGAGGTAGATTCCCGGCGCGAAGGAGCGTTTATTGGAGCGGACCCACGAGTCTCCGCCCCGGATGCCGCTTCCAATGAGCACCAGGTTCGGCGAGGCCTTGCGGATGGCCGTGACAATGTCGCTCTCTCGATCCTGCGTGTAGTAGCCGGGGTGACGGCCCACGAGCCGCAGTCCGGGGAACGTGAGGCGGAGGTTCTCCTCCACTCGCGTGAGAAGCCGACGCCGAAGGCCGAGCAAGTAGTAGGTGGCGCCGCGCTCCTCTAAGAGTCCAAGAAGACGAATGACGAAGCGGAAAGTTGTCTGGGCTTCCACGGACGGTCGCTCCAAGAACGACGCGGCGCGCTGCAAGCCGAGTGAGATTGGGACAATGAGCGAGGCCTCTTGAAGCGTCTTTCGGTAGAGCCTGTTCCGACGCGCCTTCATGAGACCCTCAGTCGTCAACATGACGATGTGGTGTCGTCCCTCTTTCTCACGTAAACCGTCGACAATAGTTCCAAGATCATCCTTTGCAAAGGCGTCGACGGGTACCCGCAGAATGTGGGTGCGCCTTAGCGGTGGGACGCTTACGTCCATTGTTGTCGCTCCCGGGCTATCGTCTGGATTGCCGCAATCGCGTACAGCGCTGCGGTCTCACTCCGCAGGACGGTGCTGCCGAGTCCGGCGGCAACGAAGCGTTTGGTCGTTGTGAGTTCCGTGATTTCATCTCCCGAAAAGCCGCCCTCCGGACCGACGGCGACGTACACACGTTTTGGATTCGCCTTAAGATATTCGTGAAGGACCTGAGCCGCAAGAGCCTTTTCATGGAAGACAAAACCGACCTCGCCCGTCTTGGGGTCGATGGCGGGGACCTCGGCGAGGGGGAGAACCTCTTCTATGCGGGGTACCTTGGTGGCGCCGGACTGCTGTGCGGCTTCTCTTGCTACTCGCTCGAGGCGGGAAACGCGCTTTGCCGCACGCTCGTCGCTCAGGGATACGACGCTGTGGGTCGTGGAGATGGGCACGATCGCAGCGATACCCGCCTCGGTTGCCTGACGTACCACGAGGTCGAGTTTTTTCCCCTTGGCCAAGCCTTGATAGAGAACGATGTCGGGACCCGAGGATGCCGGGGCAGGCTGAGGGGAGGCCGCCGCTGCGGCCTCGTTGAGCGCGTCGCGTGCCCTCACGGTCGCGGTGAGGCTGTCATCTTCAAGCCGCTGAATGGTGAGCTCGAAGGGACGGCCGTCGGGGCTGCGTGCGGGGAGCGAGGCACCTTCTCCGTAGCGCCGGACGCGGACGAGGTAGTGGAACTCGTCCCCGGAGAGCACAATCCGCTCTCCGTCGACACACTCTTTCGGAAGGATGAGCTGTTTCATGCCCGCTCCCTCGAACCCTCTACTGTCCGACTACTCCCCTACCGATACTTTGTCTTCACGGAGCAGGCGGACCGCCTCCTGAAGCACAATGTCATACTTCAGGTCATAGGCCGGTGACACGTTGTCGCGGCGGTTGACCTCGTCTCGGATCATCTTCCGTACCCGACGCTCGCTCAGGACAATGTCCTGACCGCGCAGATCTTGGAGGAAGCTCGAAATGGCGTTTTCGCTCGGCTCCGGATGCTCGTCCACAAAGCCGGTGATAAGCTGCTTGTCGCGGATCTCGGTGAGAGACTCGAGCTCTTTGTCACTGAGCTCCGGCTCGTCCACCTCTTGGTCCGGCGTAATACCGCTTCCCTCAATGAAGTTACCGTCGGGGGTATAGTACTTCGACATGGTCAGGCGGAACCCACCGGTGCCCACGACGTGTACCTCCTGCACCGATCCCTTTCCATACGAGGTCTCTCCAATGACGTACGCGCGGCCACGATCCTTCAAGGCACCGGCCATGATTTCAGCTGCCGAAGCGGA
This sequence comes from uncultured Spirochaetaceae bacterium, assembly GCA_964413635.1. Classification (GTDB taxonomy): domain Bacteria; phylum Spirochaetota; class Spirochaetia; order DSM-27196; family PWMO01; genus CAYFQV01. The sequence continues at coordinate 56,001 of CAYPTH010000002.1, read as the reverse complement.
GCCTTCATCGATCATGACGACAATGGGAAGGTCTTCCGGCGCGCTGCGACCGGCGTCGGCCCGAAAGACCTCGTTCTCGCTCGCCTTGCGTCCACGGGTTCCGACTATCGTTCCGTCGGTGAAGAACAAATCCGCCGTGTCGACGACCCCTGAGAGAAGTCCCCCGGGATTCTGACGGAGGTCAATTATCAAGGAGGAGTAGCCTTGCTCCTCGAACTCCAATAGCGCTTCCTTGACCCGTTCGTGGGTGTGGGGAGTGAACTGGATAATGCGCAGAAAGGCAATCTCGTCATCGATCATGTCGAATTTGACCGTCGGCACTTCGATGATGGCGCGGGTGAGCTCCACGGTGAAGGTGTGGGAGCTTCCCCGGCGGATCAGTACTTCAACGCTCGTTCCCGGCTGTCCGCGCAGTCGATTCACCACCTGATCGATGTCGAGATCCCTCGTGGTCTTGCCTTCGATTTCCACAATGAGATCTCCGGCGAGGATCCCCGACCGAAAGGCGGGCGTGTCTTCGATTGGGGCGACAACTTCGACGAAACCGCCCTCATCCTGGGGCTGCCCGGTCCCATCTTCCTGGTCAGGTGGGGCCTGTTTGGCAATGTACATACCCACTCCGCCGAACTGTCCACGCGTGGTGTCTCTCAGGTCGCGCATCTCCTCCGCCGTGAGATAGGCGGAGTGCGGGTCTTCGAGGCTATCGAACATTCCCTCGAGGGCGCCCTCAATGAGCACTTCCGGCTCAACTTCATCGACGTAGTTCTCTCTGACGAACTCGTAGACGCGCTCGAACATCTGCAGGAGGCGTTGGTCTTCGCTGTTCTGAGACGGTTGCGCGGCTACACTCACCGGAACTAGGGTAACGAGGAGAATGACAAAGAGCCCCGCCGTCACGGTAAGCCATAGCAGGCGCTCTTTATCGGCAAAGTATTGAAGAAGTCGTTTCATGCGGACGCTCCGGAAGGAATCATGTGATAGAGAGTATACTCACCTTGAGGCGCGCTTTCTATTGACGGTGCGAAACCGGGGCCGTACACTCCGCCATACGTGGCACGTCATAGGATTCTCTTCTTCCTCGCAGCTCTCTGGGAGGTCATACGATTTGTTGCAGCTTTCAACATCGCAACCCTGATATTCGCTGTCAACACGAGCATGGTGAAGGCAACGGCCATCGTCTGGCTCGGCAGTCCGCAGTTGTTGCTTGCGGCGGGCTTTCTTTTTATCGGCGCAATACCGGAAAAGAAGGGCCCTGTACTCAATATTCTGCGCCTTGGCAAAGCCCTTGAGCTCGCCTCCGCCCTGCTGCTCTTGATTCTCCTGCGCCGGAGCGTGTTGTTCGAAACGGGCTTCGAAGCATTTTTTCTTGCCGTCGCGCCGATTGTCATTGCCGCCCTCGATTTGATTCTTTTGGTAGTCCTGCTATCATACAGATCCAAGTCGATGACGGAGCAGTAATCATGCAGGTCATACCGATTGCCAGCGGCAAGGGGGGTGTCGGAAAATCCCTACTCGCAGCAAACCTGGCCGTGGCTCTCGGCCAGATGGGCCGGCGCGTTGCCATTGCGGACCTCGATCTCGGCGGCTCGAACCTCCACCTTCTCCTCGGTTTGCGCAATCCGAAGGCGGGAATCGGCACCTTTCTGACCGATTCCTCCATGAAGTTTGAGGATGTCGTCATTGAAATGGAGTACGAGGGACTCTCCTTCATTCCGGGAGATGCCGAAATACCCGGCTTGGCAAACATTGCCGCGGCGCAGAAGAAGATGCTTCTCTCCCGTCTCGGCAAGCTTGACGTCGACATTCTGATCCTCGATCTCGGTGCCGGTACCAACTACAACACCTTGGACTTCTTCCTCTTCGCACGACGCGGGATTGTCATTACCACCCCAACCGCGACCTCCATGGTGAACGCCTATCTCTTCTTGAAGAACGCAGCCTTCCGGCTGATCCAGACATCGCTGCCAAAGAAGGGTCCGGGAGACAAGTACCTTCAGTCCCTGAAGAAGCGTCAGGAAAGCTCGCAGCGCGTATACATTCCACAGCTCCTGTCCCACTTGAAGGAGATCGATGTCGACGGCCACGCCGCCGCCCGGGACGCACTTTCGCGGTTTCAGCCGCGTCTCGTCATGAACATGCTCGACGATCCCAAGGATGCCGACAAGGCCGTGCGCCTGCGCCGCTCCTGTCAACAGTACCTGGGCGTCGATCTCGAGCACCTCGGTATCATGTATCGCGACGAGCTACAGGATGTCGCCTTGAACTCGGGCCTTCCGATTGTGAAGTATAAGCCGGGTTCGGTACTCTCGCAGGCGGTGCATCGGATTGCCGACAAGCTTGCGCAGACCGGTGACGACGGCGACGGCGCACTCATGTGGGAACAGCTCGATGCAAGCTACGAGGAAGCCGGAGTCGAGGCATCCGCGGATTTCGAGAACAAGATGGACTACGTTGAAGATCTATTGCACACCGGGGCGCTTACAACGGGTGACCTTGTTGAAACGATCAAGAGCCAGCAGTTCGAGATCAATCAGCTAAAAAAGGAGAACGCGCTGTACAAGTCGAAGCTCGTCAAAGCGATGGAAGCGGGTTTCAAAGCCTGACGAAGCCATGGCCAAGGAAGAGACACGAATTACAGGCTCTCTTCAACTCACGATAGATGAACGCGGCCTCGCGGCATCGGTGACGCTCGACCGCGGCGGCGGTGAAGAGGAATGGACCGCCTCGCGCATCGTAGAGGAGCTGACCGAGCGCGGGGTCAAAGAGGGCTACGATACCGCAGAAATTGCCCGTCTCCTGGAAAAAAACGAGAAGGAGGGGAAGAATCCCCTTACCTTCACCGCCGCTGAGGGCTCTCCGCCGGAGGATCCGGTGCCGGAGCACTTCGAGATGGAGCGCTTGCCAATCCCGGATCAGCTCGCCGAGGGTGTGGAGAAGGCCCTCGCGCACGCCCCGCAACCGCAGATCACGATTGAGCGCAAGCGCAAAGTCGAGCGGACGAAGACCGTCACCAAGAAGCCCAAGCTACCGTTCGGCAGTCCCAAGACGGAGGAGCAGACCGTCGTTGAGGAGGAGCGCGTTCCCGAGCGCGTCTACGTGGACCCGAGCGTCCAGGAGACCGGCTACGTCCAAGAGGGGCAACTTCTCGGTACGGTGACTCCCCAGAGCCGAGGGGCTCCGGGACGCAGCATCTACGGAAGCGTTATCTACCCGAGGAATCTCGCCGATCCCGACTTCTACGTCGGCGCCGGCGCCAAGCGCAATGGTACGAGCGTCGTCGCGGAGCGTACCGGCGCGGTCCGTCGTGGCCCCAATTGGATTGACGTCGTACCCTACGAGGGACACGATTGGTCGGTCTCGCTCTCCAAGGACAAGGCAACCGCCTTTCTCAGCTTCGCCCCCGGGCACAGCGCCGCGGCGACCCCCACCGCCGAACAGATCACCGAGGAAGCCCGGAAGCTCGGCTACGATCCGGAGAACCTCCTGCCCACCGAAGAGATTCGCAAGATCATCGACGATGCCGTCCAGGACGGCGCCCCAATTGAGCACGTACCAATCAGCAACAGTCGCGACTCGTCGTTTGACGTGTACGTATCCGAAGACCGCTTGCAGGCGCTGTTGACGGTGCACAAGGGCAAGGGGCGCGGCACGCCGCTCAAGCTCAAGGAGCTCGGCAAAGCCATTCAGTCGGCCGGTCTGAAGAAGCTCGATTTCGAGCAAATCAAGCGCGACATCATGGAGTTCTACCACGGCTCGGAGCAGGATCTGACCGGCTACGTCCTCGCCCAGGGCACCGCTCCGACGCCGGGCCCCGACGGTGACATTGAGTTCGCGGTTCGCTTTCTCGAAGAGAGCGAGATGGAGCCCTACAGGCGCGCCGCCGAGGAGCGCCCCGAGCTCCTTGGCGACATGGAGTCGGTGGAGGAGCTTCCCGTCTCGGACGTGGCGCGAATGGCCAGGGTTCAGCCGGAGCAGCGCGTTCTCACGGTGGCTCCTCCCGGGCCGGGCCAGCCGGGGGTGGACGTCTACGGAGAGCAGATTCCTCCCCCCGGCGGGGCGGAGCCGAAGCTGAAGCTCCTCGAGAACGTACAGAAGAAGGATACGGTTGTCTTTTCCACCATTGAAGGTGTCATGGAGGAGACGCAAGTAGACGATGTCACGCTTGTCCGCGTTCGCCCTCACAAGGACTGCTCCGTCATGGTCGAGATGGGGACCGACCGCATGCGCGCCATGGTCACCCTTCACGAGGGAGAGGGGACGGGCACACGCCTCACCGAACAGGCGGTGCTCGACGCCCTGGAGAAGGCCGGCGTCACTTACGGGGTGGACGACGCAAAGGTGCGGGCCGGCCTAACCCGCGCACAGCATGAAGGGGCCATTGTGCGCTGGCTCGTCGCCGAGGGCACGTCCCCCGAGAAAGGAAGTGACGGGTCCCTGGAGTTTCTGGTGCAGCGCGCCAGCGGGAAGAAGGTCTCCGTGCAGGACGACGGAACCGCCGACTACAAGAACCGCGATCTCATCACGACGGTGAAGGCGGGAACGGAGATCGCCCGCATTGAGCCCCCGCAGGAGAAACCTGAGCCCGGCACCGACGTGACCGGGAAGTCCATTGCACCCCCCGGCGGCACGGCGGTAAGCATTGAGGTAGGGGAAAACCTTCGCCGGCGCGAGGACGAGAATGGTGTCATTACCTTGATTGCCGAAGTGGACGGCGAGCTCGTCTCCGAAAAGCGCCGGGTTTCCGTCCGGGCGACGCATTCGGTGAAGGGAAACGTCGGAGTGGAAACCGGGAACATCAAGTTCCCCGGAAGCGTGAACGTGTCAGGTTCCGTCCAGACCGGCTACGTCGTCATGGCCGGCGGAGACATCCGCATTGGCGAGTCCGTCGAAGGCTGCCTCCTCTCCGCGGATGGGAGCATCCTCATCAAAGAGGGTGTGAAGGGGGCCGGCAAGGCGGTTCTCCGGTCGAAGAAGAACATCGGTATTGCATTTGCCGAGCAAGCCACGCTCCTCTCGGTTGGTGAGATTGTCATTCGAAGCAGCTGCATGCACACGAGCGTAAAGACCAACGGTACGCTCCGGATGCAGACGGATAAAGGCAGTATCGTCGGGGGCAGCATTCGCGCACGGAAAGGGGTGGAGACTCAGAACCTCGGGTCCAACAGCGAGGTGAAGACGCAGCTCTGTTTCGGTCAAGATTACCTTATTGCGGATCAGATCGAGCGGCAGGAAAAAGAGGTCGACAAGCTCAAGCGCCGCGTGACGAATCTCGATCTGGCAATGCAGAAGGCCGGCGAAGGGTCGACTGAAATCGAGAAGTATCGCAAGGAGAAGAAAAAGCTCCTCAAGATTATGGAGCAGCGCAGCCTCCACCTCTTCAACCTCCGGGAGAAGTTCGAGGAGCACTTTCCTTCGGAGATTCGGGTTCGCGGCACGCTCTATCCGGGCGTCGTCGTGGAGAGTCACGGGCGCAGCAAGGAGTACAACGAGGTCAAGAAGGCAATTCGCATCTACTTCGACCTTGAAACCGGTCGTATTACGGAGGAGCCGCTCGACGCGGATAGTGAAGGATGATTGGGTATCTCGCGTATCCAACGTGGTTGCGGCCCGTTCTCGCTCCGGCCGTTCCGATCCGTTGGTTTACCCTTCTTCATCTCGCCGCGTACTTGATTGTCTTTCTGCTTTTCATTCGACATCTCCAAACGCGGGGCGGCTCTGAAGAGCTTCCCGAGGCGCGGAGCTTTTTCTTTTGGTTCATCATTGCCTACCTCGTGGGCTCGCGACTCGGCGCGGTGGTGCTCTTTGGGCAATTCGATGAGGTGGTGCGCCGGCCGTGGCTCTTGGTCTGGCCCGTCGAGGAGGGGGCCGGGCTCGTTGGTTTGCGCGGCATGAGCTTCGCCGGCGGGCTGATCGGTGCCGGGGTGGCGCTCCTGGCGTACCACTGGAAGAACCGCGTGCGGATCCTGCTCTGGGCCGATGCACTGGTTCTCGGAATCCCGCTGATGTTTGCCCTGGTGCGCTTGGGCAATTTCGCAAATCAAGAGCTCTACGGCCGCGTGACCTCGCTGCCTTGGGGTATCATCTTCCCCGAGGCTCAGCCCGTTCCCGCCTCCGCGGAGGGAGTGTACCGCCGCGTGATTGCTCTGGGCGTTCCGGCTATTGGTGATGCCGGCTTCATTAACCTTCCGCGCCATCCGTCACAGCTCTATGAGGCGCTGGTTACCGGGCTCGGGGCGTGGATGACCCTCATGCTGCGGCGGCGCCGGCAGCCGCCAACCGGTATCATGACCGCCCTCTACCTCATGATATACGGCGCCGCACAGTTTCTGGCCGGCTACCTTCGCATTCCGCCCATTCGGAGTCCCTTCGTGCTCCGCCACTCTCCGCAGCAGCGAGCGCCGGATGTCTTCACCTCCCTTTTTGACGTCACGGCGGATCAGATTGCCTCGCTGGTCATACTGGCGGCGGGCGTCGCGGTGCTCGTGGCCGTTCGCCGCTACCACGCCGGACGGCCCGGGATCGAAACCTTCCACCACGGCTAAACAAAAACGATCTTTCATCGGCGGAAGATCCCGAGGACCGGGACGGAGGTTCAGCCTGACGCGGATGCATTCTGCGACGGATCCGTATATAATCGAAGGCAATTATGCGGCACCCAGCGACTCTCCAAGTCAACGTTGATCACGGGCACTATGTGAATGTGGTCGAGCTTCAGCGGGGGCGCGCCTACGATCTCGAGCTCACTACCATTGCGGTGAACCAGCGCCGTGCGCGCATTGAGCTCGCGGTATCCGTGGACGGCGGACGCGAGAGCCTTACCTCCGTTGAGCTCACGAACCTGCCCACGAACCTCGGGCGAAAGCCGCGCATCGTCTTGGAAACAGCGGTCTCTCGGCGCGGCTCGCTTGAGCTCAGCTTTGTGGTCGAGGGGCGCCGCGTGACGACGCGAAGGGTGAGCGTGCGAAAATGGCTGCCGACCCGGCACGCATTGTGGCTCGTTCCGCTCGCCGTGGTCGCCGCAGCCCTTCTGGTGTGGCTCGGCCTGCGACTTTTCGCGGTGGATGCGCCTCCAATGGCGGTGCCGTCGGGCGACGGCACCGTTGTGACCGAGGGCGCGGGGCGTGAAGGGGGCCAGGCCGAAGTCGGCGGCGGGGAGACCACGGCCGGCGACCAGCCCAGCGAGGCGGAAAGCTCCGCGGCGGAGGGAACCGCGGCGGGCGGGGAAACCGCCGCCGGTGAAGGAAGCGCCGCGGCGGCCTCCGCCGCGGGCGACGCAGCCGACGCCCCCAGCGATGCAGCCGCCGCCGACGCGGGCGAGCAGCCCGGCCCCGAGGCCACGGCGGTAACGCGCGATTGGACGGTGTACTTTCGGCCTGATGATCCGACTCTCACCGAGGAAGCGCGGGAGGCGCTCCGAGAGCTCATTGAGAGCATTCAGGGTCTCGTCGGGGAGGAGCGCGGGATCGCGAGTCTCCGCTTGGTGGGGCACTGCGCGCTGGCCGGGACGGAGGCGGGACGGGTTGAGCTCTCTCAATCGCGAGCCGGAAACGTGTGGCGATTCCTCCGGCAGAACGGAATTGGGCAGCCTGACGAGCTCGTGGTCCGAGGCGTCGGAGGACGGAATCCGTTCACGCGCAGCGAGGAGCAGCAGTATCTCAATCGACGGGTTGAGATTGCGGTGGAGCTTGAACCTCGACCCTAGTCCTCGCGTCGCCGGAAGAACGAAGCGACGAAGAGCAGCACGAGTCCCCCCGCCGAGACAAGCGGAAACCAGTCGCCCCAACGGGTATATAGGGTGAAGCGATCTGGGGGGACCGTCACGTCGGCAATGACGTACTCCTCGCTGTAGCTCGGTGCCGTCTTCCGTATGCGGCCGAATCGGTCGACGTGGGCCGTAATGCCGGATGTTGTGGCGCGCACCACCGGGCGGCGGTTCTCGATTGACCGAAAAATACCGGCAACAAAGTGCTGCTTTGCTTGCACCGGAGTGAGCGACCAGTAGTCGTTGGAGATGTTCGCAATTACCTCGGCGCCGGCAAGGACGAACTTGCGAACCTGTCCGGGGAATACGTCCTCGAAACAGATGGGCGTCGAGAAGGTGAGCTTTGGATGCTCAAAGACGGTCCGCTCCGTCCCCGGTTCCCAGAAATGGGTGTCGAACTCCAACAGCAACTGGTACACCCACGGCAATGTGTCCTGGTAGGGGAAGTACTCGGTGAAGGGAACGAGCTTAATTTTGCGGTAGGTCTCTACGCGGCTTCCCTCGGCATCAAAGAGGACTGCAGCGTTGTAGTTGAGGCGGTCAACCTCGTTTCCTTCGTCGTCACGGACGAGCTCGTAGTCGTCGTTGCCGGTCAGCAACCAGGTGCCGGTCGATTCTTGATACTCGAGAAAGCGCTGCACCAGTCGCACAAAGCGTGATGATCCGGCATCCTCGGCGCCCCATCTCCGGATATTGGGTACGAAGGCCGTCTCCGGCCACAGAACCAGGTCGGGGCTCGCCTCCACGGCCTCGTTCGTGAGACTGCGCAAGCTTTCGAGGGTTCGCGAGTAATCGTGCTTCCGCGGATCGGAGTTCTGTTGAATGAGGGCGATCCGTGCGCTTTGTCTCTCACTACCTTCGGAAGGGCCGGCGTCCCGGGCGTCACCGAAGCTCATGGCCACGGCCCCGAGGTAGCTCAGGGCAAAGACCCCGGCAGCGGTGCCGCCCAGCAGGAGCCACGGCGCACCCTCCCGATCGAGGTGGCAGGTCAGCGTGTAGGCCAGTACGGCGTTCACCAGGATCACCAGAAAGGAGACGCCCCATACGCCGGTCACGGAAGCAAGCTGAAGCAGTGGTACCACACTGTATTGGGAGTGCGCCGTCAGTGCCCAGGGATAGCCAAGAAAGCCGGTGGAGCGAAAGAGCTCGAATGCGGTCCAGCCAAGCGGCAGTATGAGCACCCGGAGCCGCGGAAGACGATGGTAGATCAGCATGAGTACCGGCAGGAACACCGCGTAGAAGAAGAGAAAAACGAGGACCGCCAACTGCAGGGAGACCAGGCTGAATGTCGCAAGCCAGTAGTTTGTGAGCACGGTTCGGAACAGCCCGTAGACCAAGCCGTAAAACACGCCTCCCCAGAATCCCGTTACCGCGAAGACGAGGAAGAGTGGCACCATCGCGATCCATCCCAGGATCCACACCCCCCCTTCCGCAAGGAAGGAGGGAAGTGCGAAGCCGGAGAGGGCGCTGCTCAGGAGTGCAAGCGGCAAGGCCCAGCGGCGAATGCTCCGCCGCCACTGTGCGTCTGAGGTGCGCCCCCCGGAGTCGCGAAAGAAAGCGCTCGGTGTCGGAAGCAGCGCCGCGTCGGCGCGTTGCGGTCGTCGGAGCCGCGAAACCGCGTAGTGCAGCACCGTGATGAGAAGAAAGGGAACGAAGCGCACGCCGACCTGAAGTCGCTCCGTTGCGGTATCGAGCGCAAGGGTGAGCTCCCCTCCGCTCTCAATAAAACGCTGGACGTAGTCCATGTTCGCGTTGGATGCGAAGGCGTAGAGAACCCAGAACAGGAGAAAGGAGTAGCTGAACAAGAACTCCGGTGCGCGCAGCGGGAAGATGCGGTCCCGTCTTGCGAGCCTTTCCGGAAACGCGAGAAGTGCGCCTCCCCACACAAGGTGAGCGGCGATCACGCTCAGGTAGAAGAGGTCGCCGAGGCTGAAGCCGGCTCCCCGAAGGGGGCTCAACAAGGCCAGGTAGCCCCCGAACGCCGAAACGACGACGTACAGGCCGCCCCACCGTCGATTGGATGAAGCTCCGTGGATGGATTGCACGGGGGAATAATACCGTTCCCGCGTGCGAAACTGCAAATCGCGTACGCAGCAAGCTCCCGTTATACTTGAGTGACTCATAAAGGTGTGGCAGAATCATCCGTCATGGATCCCGCAGCAAGACCGGCGCGGCGGAAACGTCGCGACGTGAGACGCGCCCGACGTCGCATTCACACTTCCCGAAATGTTTTTCGCGTTCTCCGTCGTATCGCCCGTCCCCCTATGAACTGGCTGTTCCGTCTCCGGCCGCACAACACCGAGGTCTTCGACAGGGTGAAGCCTCCGTTCGTAATCCTTGCGAACCACGTCTGCTTTCTCGACCCCTTCTTTCTGGCGGGATTCGTGCCCTACGCCGTTCACTACGTTGTCTCGGATTCGAACTTCAGGTCGCGCATTGTCGATGCCGGGCTGGCGCTTGTTGGAGCGATCCCGAAGACCAAGGCGCTCTCCGACCTGGAAACGGTCAAACGGATCGTTCAGATCAAAGCAAAGAACGGTGTCATCGGCATATTTCCGGAGGGACAGAGCTCGTGGGATGGTCACGCTTTGCCCATCTACTATGCAACCGCCAAGCTCCTGAAGTCGCTCAAGGTGCCGGTTGTGACCACGGTGATCGAGGGCTCTTTCTTCTCCCTGCCTCGGTGGGGGCGGGGGCCGCGGCGAGGGCGTATCGATCTCAACTATCAGCTATCCTTTACGCCCAATTCCCTGAGGTCGATGACGGTCGAGGAGATCTACGAAAAGCTCGTCGGCATTCTCGATCACGACGAGTTCGACGCGCAAGAGCGGCGACAGGTTCGCTACACGGGGAGACGGAAGGCGGAGCACATCGAGATTGTTCTCTTTGTGTGTCCGGAGTGTCGCAGTATTGGCACCATCAAGAGCCGCGGCGACATCGTCTCCTGTACGCACTGCGGCTATTCGGCGCGGATGAACGGTTTCGGCACGTTCGATCCTGTCTCGGGGCCGCTCCACTTTCCGAATCTTCGTCGCTGGAATCTGTGGCAGGTGAAATTCTTTGAAGACGTCATTGACCGCGCAACCGAACGGGGTCAACAGGAGCCCATCCTTTCCGAGGGTGGCGTGCGTATCCGCGAAGGCTTCAAGAGTCAGCCTCTCGAGTTTCGCGGGATGGGCCGGCTTACACTGACCGTTGAGCAGCTTCGCCTGGACGCAAGCGAGGGGAAAGGTGATTCGCTGACCTTCGATGTCGCCGAGATCGAGGGAATCAACGTACAGAACAGCGAGTTTCTTGAGTTCTACTACCGAGGCTCGCTCTACCAGGTGAAGATCCTCAAGCGCGGCGGGAATAGCTATAAGTGGAATCTGGCGGTTCGTCACCTGCAGGGTCGCGCGAAGGTAACGCTCAAACGGGAGTCAACCCCGGTCTGAACCCTTGGAACGCAGGGATGCGCCTTGACGGCTCTCTTTGAAGCAGGCTATATTTCCATCCTCACGCGTAATTACCGGTAGGAGTTAGAGAAATGTCGCGACGCTGCGCTATAACGAACAAGAAACCAATGTCTGGGAACAACATTTCCCACGCCCACAATAAGACGAAGCGCTGGCAAAAACCGAACGTTCATTCGAAGAGAATCTTCGTACCGGAGTTGAATCGGTTCGTCCGCATCCGTCTCTCGACACGAGCCCTACGGACGGTCAGCAAGCTCGGTTTGATGCAGTTCCTTCGCAAGAACGGCCTTCAGCTCAAAGACGTCACCTAGGCGTCACGTACGGCCGAGAACGTGGCCGGGAAACCCGACTACATAAACGTCTGGCGACACCACTTCAGACGTCCGCTTCGATGGTTCGCAAAAGCTATGCTCTGGGCCTTTGCCAGGTCGGAGATCTCGGGAACCGAGAACTTTCCCGATCGAGGTCCCTACATCGTGGCGGGCAACCATCGCGGGATCATGGAAGTGGCACTCATGCTCATGGCGTGTCCCGCAAACGTAGAGGTGATTGGGGCGGGAGACATCCCCCTCGATCGGCGGTACCGCTATTTCGCCAAGCTCTACGGCTACATTCCCTACAGCCGGGGTCAACTCGACCGGAAGGCGCTCAGGGTGGCCCAGCACGTTCTTGAATCCGGCGGCGTCGTCGGAATCTTTCCGGAGGGCGGCATTTGGCAGGCCGCACGCAAGGGCGCTCACACCGGCGTATCCTTTCTGAGCTTCTCCACCGGCGCTCCCGTCGTCCCCGTCGGTTTCGGCGGTGTCGCAGAGGCGCTGCACAAAGCCGCCCTGCTTCGCGACCCCAAGCTGGAGGCGAATGTCGGCGAGCCTGTCCCGGTGGAACGGCGAGATCGGTCGCTTTCCCGCAAACAGGAAATGGAGCACTTCGCCGAGATCGTCCTGGATCAGATTGAAGAGCTCATCCCCGAGTGGGACCGGAATCTCCACACCCCGCCTGAGTGGGAAGAGTTCGAGCTGGAATTGGTACTGCGAAGCAGTTCCGGGGAGGAGCAGCACGCCGAGGAGCAGCTCTACCGGCCGGAGGTGCTGGCCCGCTTCTTTCATCTGCCCGTTCTCATAAACGCACTCTACTTCAATCTCAAACGGCGGAGGGTTCGTCCCTTGCGCAAGATGAACCGCTACCTCCGTCCCAACGAGGTTGCACGGGCGGTATCCGTCGTGCTCGGCTATGTTCGCATTACCAATCCGCCCTTCTTCTCCTATCGCCTCGGGGCCGATTATGCCCGAGAGGTGGAAGCGTCGCTCGCTTCACTTCGCGATCTTGCCCGGCGCGCCGCCTTCGAGAAGAAGCGGCTTCGAATTACGCCGATTAAGCGCAGCAAGATGCCTGGAAGCTCACGCGTCCGCGAGCTGCGACGACCGGTTTTCTCTCGACGCCTCTGAGTCCGCCCGTCCCGACACCGGGGGTGGCGTTTCAAGAAATCCACTGTCACACTATTGATGGGTGTAGCTTATTACCCCTACGTTCCGATAATCGAAAAGAGCGTGACGGAGTATTCGACGACGGAGAGGCAGTTTCCCCTGGTATGGCATCGCAACGCAGTAAACTCAGAGACGTAATAAGCCTCGATTCTGAGCTGAACAAGCTCCAAGACCTGGATATCCTCCTCGAACGGATCCTTACTGAGGCGCGCCGCGTGACGAGCGCCGACGCTGGTTCCATTTACATTCGCCGAGATGACCAGCTCGATATCAACTACTCCCAGAACGATACAAAGCAAGCGGAGCTCCCGAAGGGCGAGAAGCTGATCTACAAGGTCTTCTCCTTTCCCATCAATAAGAAGTCCATTGCCGGCTACGCCGCGGCAACCGGAGAGCCGATTAACATCTCGGATGTATACAAGATCCCGGACGACGCTCCCTACGGTTTCAACAAGAATGTTGATAAGGCCAGCGGCTATCGTAGCAAGTCGATGCTCGTCATCCCCCTCCGCACGAACATGGGCGAGATTCTCGGCGTTATCCAACTCATCAACAAGAAGACCGCCAAGGGCAACATCACCTATTTCAACAAGGACGATGAGCTGGTGCTCATGCACTTCGCCACCAATGCAACCGTGGCGCTGCAGCGAGCTCAGATGACCCGCGCCATCTTGCTCCGAATGATTCGCATGGCGGAGTTGCGGGATCCCACGGAGACCGGACCCCACGTCAATCGTGTCGCCGGTTACGCGATCGAGATCTACGAGCGCTGGGCCTACGACCGCGGCTATACCAAGGAAGAGATGGAAAAAACGAAGGACACCCTGCGCATGGCCGCCATGCTCCACGACGTCGGCAAAGTCGCCATCTCAGACGTCATTCTCAAAAAACCCGGGCGCTTCACGGACGACGAGTTCCGAATCATGAAGGCACACACGCTCTACGGCGCGCGCCTCTTCATTGACAAGCAATCAGAGTTCGATGAGGTTGCCCAGCTCGTGGCCCTGAGTCATCACGAAAACTGGGACGGCAGTGGCTATCCGGGACATGTTGATCTCGAATCGGGACAACCTTCGGCCACGGACGCAAACGGGAACCCGAAGGGCAAGACGGGCGATGAGATTCCCCTCTTCGGTCGGATTGTGAGCGTCTGTGATGTCTACGACGCGCTGTCTTCGAAGCGGGTATACAAGGAAGCGTGGACGGAGGAGCAGGTTCTCAAAGAGATGCAAGCCTCCGCGGGCAACAAATTCGACCCCGAGATCATCGACGTGTTCTTCAAAGTGCTTCCCAATATCAAAACGATCGCCGCAAAGTACCAGGAGCCTGAGCCCAACTGAACGTGCTTCGTGGCTTCCTTGCGCCGGCCCAGCGCCACCACCCCCGCGCCACGGCGCCAGGCCGTGCCGAACCCTTTAGGCGTCTTTGAAGGCCGTAACCAGCTCCTCCATCATTTTCTTGCCGTCGCCAAAAAGCATGAGTGCATTGTCCGCCGCGAACAGCGGGTTGGGAATGCCGGCAAAGCCTGGGCTCATGCTCCGCTTGATCACCACCACGGTGCGTGATTTGTCGACATCCAGGATCGGCATGCCGGATATGGGGCTCCCCTGGGCCTCGCGGGCGACCGGGTTCACGACGTCGTTCGCCCCGAGCACGATAGTGACATCGGTCTGCGGGAAGGTCGGATTGGCTGCATCCATCTCGAGGAGTTTGTCGTAGGAGATGTTCTCCTCCGCCAAGAGGACATTCATGTGACCAGGCATGCGACCGGCAACGGGGTGAATTGCAAATTCGACCTCGACACCCTCGGCCTCCAAGAGCTCGGTGAGGAGTCGGACCGGTGTCTGGGCCCGGGCAACTGCCATGCCGTAGCCGGGAACAATGACCACGCGCTGCGCCGTCTTCAGGATCATTGCCACCTCTTCGCTGGAGGTCGACTTCACCTTGCCGGCGTAGATATCGTCCGTGGACTCGCTTTCGACCACCGCTCCGACACCGCCGAATAGCACGTTCGTCAGGGAGCGGTTCATGGCCTTGCACATGATTTGGGTGAGGATAATGCCGGAGGCGCCGACCAGAGAGCCCGCCACAATGAGGATGTTGTTTGCCAGCACGAAACCGGTCGCGGCAGCGGCCAGGCCGGAGTAGGAGTTCAAAAGGGCAATGACAATCGGCATGTCTGCACCGCCAATTGCGATGACCAGGAAGATTCCGAGGATCGAGGCAATTCCGACCAGAACGAGATAGGCGATAACCTGTTCCGGGTTCACAACAATGTATACGCCAACTGCAAGCGCGCCGAGAAACAGGACCGCCTTCACAATCTGCTCACCGGTGTAGCGCACCGGTTTCTCCGTCACGATGCCCTGAAGCTTCCCGAAGGCAATCAAGCTTCCGAAAAACGTCACCGCGCCGATGAGCCCTGAGACGACCGTTGCAATAGTGAATTGCAGATCCGGGTTGCCCGTCCGAGTTGCGGTGACCATGACCTGGTAGAGAACGGCGCCTGCAACCAGAACGGAGGCAACGCCGCCGAAGCCGTTGAACAGACCGACCAGCTGCGGCATGGCCGTCATCTTGATGGTGAGTGCCAGGACAATGCCGATGATTGCTCCGACCGCCAGCCCTATGAAGATGAGCCCGTAGCCGAGGATGTCGGCGCGTAGGAGCGTTACGACAATTGCAATGAGCATGCCCGTCGCGCCCATGAGGTTCCCGCGCACGGCGCTCTTGGGGTGGCCCAGGCCCTTGAGTCCCAAAATGAAGAGTACGGCCGCCAAGAGGTAGGCGGCGTCAACGAGTACCGCTGTATTCATTCCTAGTCCTTCTTCCTGAACTTGCTCAGCATACGATGAGTGACCAAGAAGCCACCCACCACGTTTATCGTCGCGAAGACGAGGGCGGCCACGCCCAGCACGATCGTAAGGGTCTCATTGCCCGTTCCAACGGCTAGCAATGCACCGATTACGGTGATACCGGAGATCGCGTTCGATCCGGACATGAGTGGTGTATGCAGAATGGGCGGCACCTTCGTAATGACCTCGAAGCCGACGAAGATCGCCAGGACGAAAACGGTCAGAACCTGTATGAAGGAGAGTCCTGCTTCCATGATTATTCCTCCAGTCCAATATTGGCCCGCGTCTGTGCGTTGGGGACGCCTCCGTCGTGGGTAACGATGGAAGCGGAGATGATCTCATCCGCGGTGTTGATCACCAACTGCTTCTCGCTGACCAGGGCGCCCAAGAAGGTTGTGATGTTCTTTGAGTAGAGTTGGCTCGCGTCAACCGCCATCGAAGCCGGCACGTTGACCGGTCCGATGATGTGGACACCATTGACCCGGGCGGTTTCGCCCGCCTTGGTGAGCTCGCAGTTGCCGCCCCGTTCGGCGCCGAGGTCGACGACGACCGCCCCCGGCTTCATGACATCCACCATCTCCTTGGTAACCAACACGGGAGCGCGTTTCCCCGGGACCGCCGCGGTGGTAATGACCACATCCATCTCGCGGATGGTCTCCGTCATGAGCTCGCGTTGCTTCCGGTAGAACTCCTCATCCATCTCGCGGGCGTAGCCGCCGGAGCCCTCGGCATCCTCCGTTCCCAGGTCCATCTCGACAAACTTTGCCCCGAGGCTCTTTACCTGCTCCTTTACGGCCGAACGAACGTCATAGGCGCTCACTACCGCGCCGAGTCGTTTTGCCGTAGCGATTGCCTGTAGCCCCGCCACACCGACGCCGACGACGAAGACCTTGGCCGGGACGATCGTTCCCGCCGCGGTCATCATCATGGGAAACATCTTGGGAAGCTCACTCGCCGCTAAGAGCACCGATTTGTAGCCTGCAAGATTTGCCATGGCCGAGAGGGCGTCCATGCTCTGTGCGCGGGTAATGCGCGGGACGAGCTCCATGGAAAAGGCAGCGATTTTGCGCTCGACCATGGTCTTGAAGCTGTCGTGCGGGCTGTAGGGATCCATGAAGCCAACGACCACGCTCCCCTCTTTCATGGCCCTGGCGTCGGAGACGGAATCTGGGCATGCGGCGCCGCTGCGAACGCGGAGTACGACATCCGCTTGACCGAGAACATCCTCCCGGGATGAGACGATTGTGGCGCCGCGTTCTGCGTAGTCATCGTCTCGGTAGCCCGAGGCGGTACCGCTGCCGGCCTGAATAAGCACCGCTTCGGCCAGCTTCAATACGGACGGCACGTGCTGCGGGACGAGGGCGACGCGAGTCTCGCCATCCGCACGCTCCTGAACAATACCTACTGTCATGTATCCTTCCTCGATTCGCACAAAAAATCGCGTATCGCGGTCAGATTATCGCAAGCGCTTGCGATCCGCAACTCGTGATCGCCGCGCTCACCCGCTCGCTTGCTTTGATTCGCGTGACCGGATACCGTACGGGCCCTACATGAACACTCATATTGCGGACATCAAGGACGACCGTGAGCTGTACGCTACTTTGGTCCGGCTTGCCGCTCCCATCATGGCGGCGAATCTCTTGCAAATGCTCTACAACCTCGTGGACGCGTTCTTCTTGGGGAAGATCAGCGCCGAGGCTGTGGCAGCACCGTCCATCTCACTCAATCTGGTAATGTTTTTGGTCGTTTCCGGTCTCGCCCTCGCCACGGCTGGTACAACGCTCATTTCACAGTCCAAGGGAAAGGGCGATCAACGGCGCATCGACTTCTACCTCGGGCAGACCACGGTCCTGCTCACCGTCCTGTCCGTTTTTTTCTCACTGCTTGGCGTTGTCTTTGCGAGACAGATTCTGCTCTTGCTTCAGGTGCCGGACTCGGCATTCTCGGCAACGCTGTCCTACCTGCGCATCATCATGGCGGGCATGCCGCTCATGTTCCTGTTCTTCGTGGCTCAGGCAGCCATGCAGGGAATCGGTGACACCATGACGCCACTGAAGATTCAGGCCCTGGCCGTTGGTCTGAACATTGCGCTGGACCCCATGCTGATTTTCGGGGTCGGGCCCTTCCCGCGCCTCGAAGTCGAAGGTGCGGCCATTGCGACGGTTTGTGCGCGCGCGCTCGCGTCCGCGGTCGCGTTGGGGATCATGATTCGCGGTCGCCGGGGCATGCAGCTCAAGCCGGAGAATCTGATTCCCGACTGGCCCGCCCAGGGCCGGTTGCTCGGCATCGGCGTACCCTTGGCAATCGGTCAGGGGCTGGCATCCCTCGGATTCCTTGTATTGCAGGGGATCGTGAACTCCTTCGGCACGGCGGTCGTCGCAGCCTTCGGCGTCGGGACTCGGATCATCAGCCTCTTCACCATGCCGGCAATCGGCTTCTCCCGGGCAACCGCGGCCTTGGTTGGCCAGAGCATCGGCGCCCAGCGTCTCGAAACCGCCAAGACCGTCGTGAAACAGTCCATTGTCACGGTCTTCGTGTTTATCTCCGTCGCCATGACGCTGGTATTCTTCTTTGGGAGCTCGGTGACGCGATTCTTTATAGACGACCCGGAGGTGATTCAGTACGGTGCGACCATGTTCCGCGTCATCGCGCTTTCGGTCATCCCCTTTGCCATGTTCATGGTCGGTAACGGCGCCTTCCAGGGCGGTGGTGACACCAAGCCGGTCATGTTCTTGAACGTCGGCCGGCTCTGGGGTATCCGAGTTCCCGTCGCCGCCTTCCTGGCATTTGGCCTTTCAATGGGTCCCAGTGGGATCTGGTTCGCCATGTTGGCATCCAATGTAGTGACGGCAGCGCTTGGTTTTGTGATCTTGAAACAGGGGAGATGGCTTCACAAGATGAAGCCTGACGAGATCTAGATCGTATCAACAAGCTTGTTGATACCATACGCTCGAGGAGGCGGTATGGATTTGGAGGAAAAAAAGGCACTGAGCCTACTGCATAACGACTTCGAAGACCTGGAGTTCTGGTATCCCAGCTATCGCCTGCAGGAGGCGGGGATGACGGTGGATGTCGCCGCGCCCGAAGCCGGCAAAACCTACATCGGAAAGTACGGCGTGCCGGCGGAGGCGAATCTCGCCTTCGGGGATGTTGATCCTTCCGCGTACGAGGTGTTGTTGGTCCCAGGGGGGTGGGCGCCGGATAAGCTTCGCCGCTACAGCGAGGTGTTGGATATTGTTACCACAATGCACAAGGCAGGCAAGGTCATTGGCGAGATCTGCCACGCCGGTTGGGTCCTGATCTCCGCCGACATTCTCTCCGGCCGCACGGTCACCAGCACGCCTGGAATTCGGGACGACATGCGGAACGCCGGAGCAACCTGGGTGAACGAGCCGGTCGTTACCGACGGCAATCTGGTCTCGAGCCGGCGACCTCCCGACCTGCCGGCCTATATGAAGGAGCTTATCCGGGTCCTCAGCGAACGCTGAGGCCGGCCCCGGCTGTCACGGCCCCGGCTGTCACGGGCCCGGTGCGGCGCGATCTTGTCAAGTAGATACGCGCTTCTGTATAGTGACCAATCATTCGACACATCATGCAATCACGATCCATTCAATCAGTTTATACCGCTCTCCGTCAGTCCGCGCATTGTCGCTTCGGACTTCTCTTGTTGCTGGCCGGTCTCTTCGCGGCAGCTTGCGCGACCACTCCGGTGGAACAGGCGCCGGAAGAGAAGCCGCCTGAGCCCCCGGAGGAGCTCCCAGCGCGTCCTTACGAAGAGATTAGCCTCTACATATCTGCCGGAGACCCCGAGGCGGCGATAGCTGCGTATGAGGAGGCGCGGTTGAAGGATCCCGAGGATCCCTCGACCCTCGTGTTACTCGGACGCCTCCAGATGGTTGCCGGCCGGCTCGAGGAAGCGGAGTCGACGTTGCAGGAGGCCTTGGAAGAGGACCCAAACAACAGCGAGGCGCTCTATGCCTTGGGCCTCATTGCCGGGGCGCAGGATGCAAACGACGTGAAACTCGATTATCTGCAGCGCGCCGTAGAGGCCGAACCCGGCAATGCCGAGGCCTATGCGGCGATCGGAGAGACCCACCTCGCGGAGAACCGCTACTCGGCCGCTCGCACCGCCTTTGAGAAGAGCCTGGACGCGGATCCGAAGAACTTCGTTGCCCTGCTGGGGCTCGGCAATGTGCTCGTTGCGAAGGACGAAGAGGACGAGGCCGAGGAAGTGCTAACCGAGGCGATCGAGCAGCAACCTGATTATCCTTTTGCCTACGTGGACCGCAGTCGCGCTCGAATTGCCCAATACGAGCTCGCGGCGGCGGAAGAGGACCTCGCAAAGGCCATCGAGCTCGAGCCGGCATATTCGTGGAACTACCTGGACCGCGGCCGCGTCCGTGCGCAACGGGGGCGTTTCGAGCAGGCAGTCGAGGACTTCACGAAGGCAATCGAGCTCAATCCCAACATCTTTCTCGCCTACGCTCAGCGTGCCCGTGCCCATCACAGTCTCATGAATGTCGATGCCGCCTACAGCGACTACAAGCGGGCGCTCGATATGAAACCCTCGTACTATCCGGCCTACGCGCCGTATGCAACGGTTTCCTTCATGAAAGAGGATTTCGCTGCCGCTGCGCAGTACTACGCCGAGGCCTACGAGATCGACAGGAGCGCGCACAGTTACGCCCTTCTCTCGAGCCTCGCCCGGAAGTTTCAAGATGATCACGCCGACGCGCGGCGGTACCTCGAGTCCGTATTGCAACACATTCCCCGAGAAACCGGATACTATGCGGCGGCGCGTCTCTATATGAGTCGCTCCGGTGACTCGCTCCTGCTTCGCTACGCGCAGGACGAGAAGGTGGAGGCAGTGCGCTCCTCTCTGATCTTCTTTCTCGCCGGCCACTACGAGATCGAGGGCCAGTTGTCGCTTGCACGTCGCTTCTACGCCGAGGCGAGTCGCCTGGAGACCAATCGGATCCCGGAAGCGCAGATTGCCTCCTGGCGGCTGGAAGAGGATTTCGAAGAGTGAATGGAATCCAAGAGCTGATCTCCCACCTCGATCGGGAGCGCCCGCTTGTTATCCAGGCGCACGACTTTCCCGATCACGACGCCGTCGCATCGGCCTACGCCCTTGCCCGATTGCTCCAGGAAAACGAGCTCGATGCCCGCCTGTGCTACGGAGGCGAAATCCAGAGCGAGTCTCTCAGCGAAGCGATCCGCCTCCTGGAGATTCCCATCTACTCCTGCAGCGAGCTCGGATTGAAGGACGACACGCAGATCGTCGTCGTAGACGGATTCATTGGGAATCGGAATATCCAAGGAATGCCCGGCGAGGTGGTCGGTGTCGTCGACCATCACAAGCCGCCTACCGAGCCTGACTGCCCCTATTGGGACATTCGCCCCCATTACGGTGCCTGCAGTACCATTTTGTATGAGTACTACAAGGTGGCGAAGGTCGATATCGACCGGCCGACCGCCACGGCACTGCTCATGGGGCTCATGATGGACACCGCCTTCATGACCCGCGGCGTGACACCCAGCGATCTTGAAGCGTTCTCGAAGCTCTTCTTCATTGGCGATTGGCAGACCGGCAGCCGCCTCTTGAAGAACTCGCTCTCCCTCAACGATCTGTCGGTGTTTCGCGAGGCGATTAACCAGTGCGTCGTTGCGGAAGACTTCTGCTACGTACCAATCCAAAAGGAAAGCACGCCCGAGGTGATGGCACTGATCGGCGACTTCTTCCTGGGGCTCAGGGAGATTCATTTCGTCGCCGTTGTCGAGCCGGAGCGCGAAGAGTATCGCATCTCGGTTCGCAGCGAGGACTATGGCCGTCCTTCGGACGTTGTCATACGCAAGGCCCTCGAGGGAATCGGCGCCGGCGGTGGACATGTTCATATGGGCGGTGGCAGCATCCCGAGAGACCTCTACCCCGGCGAGGAAGGGCTGCGAAAGCGCTTCCTCGAAGCCATGGGACTCCAGTAAGACGGAAGACAAAAAAATGCCCGCGACATACAACACCGTGACAGTTGGCGACAAAGAGATAACCCTTGTGGGAACCGCGCACATCTCCTCACAGAGCGTCGAGGATGTGCGCTCCGCCGTAGACGAACACGAGCCTGAGCGCGTCTGTGTGGAGATCGACGCGTCCCGGTACGCTCAGCTGCGGGACGGCAGCTCGTGGAAGAACCTCGACGTCTACAAGGTGATTCGCCGGCGACAGGGCTTCCTGCTCCTCGGCAACCTCGCACTATCCTCATTTCAGAAGCGGATGGGAGTTGATCTCGGGACGAAGCCCGGCGAAGAAATGCGCGCCGCAATCAATATCGCTGACGAGCGCGACATCCCCTACTCCTTCTGCGACCGCGAGATCCAGGTCACGCTGCGCCGAGCCTGGGCGAAATCTTCCCTCTGGGGGAAGATGAAGATGCTCGCCGCGCTCCTGACCTCCGTGGTCTCAAAGGAGAAGCTCACCGAGGAGGACCTCGAGCAACTCAAGGAGCAGGACGCTCTCGAGGGCATGTTGCGAGAGCTTGCGGCCTATCTCCCCTCGGCGAAAGAGGTGCTGATCGACGAGCGCGACCGCTACCTTGCAACCCGCATATACGAGAGTCAGGAGCGAAGAATCGTTGCCGTCGTCGGGGCCGGACACGTTCCCGGGATCAAGCGGTGGTTCGAGAAGCTGGAAGCGGGCAGTGCACCCGCCTCGCTCGATGACATCGATACCGTACCCCCGCGGAAGGTCGTGAGCCGCATCCTTCCCTGGATCATTCCGGCGGCGGTGGTGGGCCTAATTGTCTGGGGCTTCATTGATGCCGGTTGGCAGGGCGGACTGCAGCGTCTCTACCGCTGGATCCTGGTGAACGGCACGCTGTCGGCGGTCGGTGCGATTGTCGCCCTTGCGCATCCGGTGACGGTCGTCCTTTCCTTCGTGGCGGCCCCTTTCACCTCAATGAATCCGACAGTAGGGGTAGGACTGGTGTCCGGATTGATCGAGGCGGTGGTCAGGAAGCCGCGGGTGAGCGACCTGGAGGCCTTGCAAGACGACATCGTTTCCATTCGCGGCTTCTACCGCAATCGGGTCACCCGGATCCTTCTGGTCTTCTTCCTGTCCAGCTTGGGAAGCGCAATCGGCACCTTTGTCGCCTTTCCGCTCCTCTTTCCCGGCGTGGGATAGACCGGCCGAACGGCCTCAGCGACCGCTTGCCTTCGCGCCGAAGCTCCGTTTCACCGCATCCGCCACCGTCTCCACCGTGTCCCAGGAGACGTCGCCTTCTTCCTCGCCGTAGCCGGGGGAGGGTGCAATTACCGTCGCGTAGCCGAGATCGCGAGCCGCCTTGGCGCGCCCTCGGGTATGACCCACGGGGCGCACCTCTCCCGCGAGACTCACTTCCCCGATGATCGCAGTGCCCGATGGAAGGGGGATGCCCGTCCGGGCGGAGTAGAGCGCCATGGCCAGCGGAAGCTCAATGCCGACTTCCCGGACCTTCAGTCCGCCGGCAATGTTCACGTAGAGGTCCTGAT
Organism: uncultured Spirochaetaceae bacterium; assembly: GCA_964413635.1. Taxonomy (GTDB): domain Bacteria; phylum Spirochaetota; class Spirochaetia; order DSM-27196; family PWMO01; genus CAYFQV01. The sequence continues at coordinate 32,924 of CAYPTH010000002.1, read as the reverse complement.
CGGAGAAACTCACCCCGAGGTGTTTCTCCAAGACCGCGGCGACTCGCGAGACGCGGCCGGAGTCCACACGGTCCGAGTAGGTTCGAGAGACGCCGCTCTTTGCCGGTACCGTGAGCGCTTGCACCTCCACGAGGAAGACGCGTGATCCCTCGAAGACCGGCGCCACGGCAACGCCCGGCGGAACGCTCGTTCTCGTAGTCATGAACGCCCCGCCGGGGTCGGCCACCTCCGCAAGTCCCTTCTCGTTCATGCGGAACAGGGCAACCTCGTCGGTCGGGCCGAAGCGATTCTTCGCCGCCCGAACCACCCTGAGCGTGCCCTCGGTCTCCTCGAAGTAGAGCACCGTATCGACCATGTGTTCGAGAAGCTTCGGACCGGCAATGGATCCCTCCTTCGTCACATGGGCAATGAGAAAGACCGAAGCGCCGTGCTCACGGCCCCACTCCAGGAGGGCGAAGCTGCAGCTGCGCACCTGCGCCGCCAGTCCGGGGACGGTCCCCGCCTCCCGTGTGTAGAGGGTCTGAATCGAATCTACGATGAGGATCTCCGGCGGCCGGCGAGCGACTGCAGCCTGCACCTCTTCGAGCTGTGTGGTTGAGAGGATCTCCACCGAGTCTGTCGAAACACCGAGACGCTGCGCCCGTCGCCCAACCTGGTGCAAGGGCTCTTCCGCCGTCACATAGAGCGTTTGCGCCGCGCCGGATCGGGCCGCGAGCTGCAGCATGAGGGTCGACTTGCCGATTCCCGGAGGACCGCCGAGAAGAACCGATCCCCCCGGGGTTATGCCACCGCCGAGAACGCGGTCGAGCTCACGAATCTCCGTCGGACGTTGCGGCACGGCATCGACATCGATCTCGGAAAGGCTGACGGATTGTCGACCCCTCGCATTGGACTCGCCACCCGCTGAGGCGGCACCAGCGGGTGAGGCGCCGCCGCCGGCGCCGAAGCTCGCCGGGATCTCAACAAAGCTGTTCCAGGCGCCGCAGGCGGGACACTTTCCGAGCCACTTCGCCGCGGAGTGGCCGCACTCGCTACACTCAAAGGTGCTTCGTTCACGTTTCTTCATTTCGGCTCCGTAAGGGAGGGCGACCTCGGGGCTTGCTTGACGCAAGTGCACGGCAACCGTATTGTGTCATGGCCATGGCCGATTCCTCGGGTGGCGCCAAGGCGCTCCTATCCACAGATGTCGTTGACTTCTCCCGGCTCCTGGAGACGCACGAGATGCGCGCCCTGGAGGAGCTCGACCATTACACCGGTCTGCTCAAGCGGCTCGCCCGAGAGTACCATGGCGAGATTCTTTCGAACACGGGTGACACATTTCTCGTCTCCTTTCAAAAGGCCGCCGACGCCGTTGCCTGCGCCGAAAGACTTCAAACCGGTATGCGGAATCGCCGTGGTGCCGCCGATGCGCTGCCGCTCATGCTTCGGGTGGCTGTGCACGAGGGCGAGCTTGCCGAGCGAGAGGGCAACTACTATGGCGAGACCATGGCGACCGTCCTCGAGTTGCGTGGCATAACTCGCCCCGGCGGTATTTCCGTCACGGAAGCGGTTGCACAGGCGGCGTCACTGGATTCGCGCTGGGTTCGCGGCAGTGAACAGAGCGGCGGCATGGCGTGGTACACCCTCGCGCCCGAGCAGGCGGAGCAAGACCACGGTGGCACCGAGGCGCGCGGGAGCGCTGCGCCTCCCGAGAGCTCGGAAGTCAAGACACGCCTCCTGCAAGAGATGAAGCGGCGCGGCCGGCGGCTGACCTTGGGCGAGGCCTACGACGCCTTGGACGTTCGAACGCCGGAGGAGCGCCGGGCGCTCTACAACTTGGCCGCCGCGGGCTTCCTGGCCCGGGGCCGTGGCGGCAGCGGGCCCGAGCGCGGTACCGGCCGTCCCGCCGAGCGTGGGCGCCGATCCGACGAAGCCCTTGAAGCGATCCTGCCTTCTCGGCGCGGCTTCGGCGATGAGCGAGAGGATCGGGAGATCGAGTCCGCCTGGGATCAGGTCCTCTCGAGACGCTTTGCCGGCGGGCGCGCTCCGACGCGGGACCCGGTGGTGAAGAGCTACCGCGAGCAGACGGAGCGCTCTTTCGAGCAGGTCAGAAGCGGCTTCCGCGGCCATCTGATCAGCTACATTGGGGTCAACGGGATGCTTATCACCGTTGGCGCCGTCGTCGGAGCACTTCCGTGGTTGGCTATTCCCGCCATGGCGTGGGGCATTGGCATGGCGAGTCACTGGGCACAGCTCCGGCAACGCCGGCGGGAGGTACGAGAGCTCCGGAAGATGCGCAATCCCACCCGCGACAAGCTGCGCGTATTGCGGCGTCTGACCCGTGCACGCAACTCATTTCAGTCGCACCTCATTTCGAATGGGGCGACATCGATCTTTCTCTTTGCCTTGAACATGATCGTGTCGCCGGGCTTCCCGTGGTTTGTCTTTCCCGTCGGCGGCATGGCCATTGGGGTGCTGTCACACTATCCGGCGTTCCGGTCAAAGGAGCGCAAGCTGACGGCGGAGTTGCAGCAGATCGCCGCGCAGACACCGGCACCGCGAGCCTCCGCCATCAACCCAGACGCCTCTCCCGTTGAGCAGGCTGAGGAATTGCAGGAAGGCATTCTCGGCCAGATGGAAGCGCTCGGCCGGCGCTCCGATGTGCTCGGAGAGGACTTCGAGAAGCTGTTGTCGAATTACGTCGAGCAGGTGCGCGCCTTAACGGAGCGTGGGCAAGAGCTCGATGATGTGATTGACGCTCATTCAGTGCGCGAGCTCGAGCGGGAGCTCGCCCAGCTTCGACGGAAGCGTGAGAACACGGAGGAACAGCGTCTGCAGCGGCAGTACGATGAAACCATCGGTGAGCTGGAGAAGCAACGCAGATCGATCGAGGCGCTGGTTTCCGAGCGCGAGATGATAGCCCTCCGCATTAACTCGGGCGTCAACATGATGAAGAACGTCCGCATTGAGATGGTTCGACTGAAGACGGCCTCCGACACCCGCGACGTTGCTGCAGGCATTGAGGCGCAATCCAAAGAGCTTGTGAGTCAGCTCGAAGACCTTCGTACCGCCTACGAAGAGCTCGACGAAAACCAGTAGGCGCGCCGGGCCAGGTTCTCAAGGGTTCTTAGGGGTTGACGTTCACCAACTCGACTTCGAAAACCAGGTACGAGTTGGGCGGAATCAGCCCCTGACGACCCTGCTCGCCGAAGCCGAGGTCGGGCGGAATAATGGCGGTGCGTTTCTCGCCGGGGCGCATATCGCGGAGCGTCGCTTCCCAGCCGGGAATGGTGCGGATCTCGCCCAGATTGAAGACTGCCGGCGCGTCCTGGTTCTCGGTGGTCTCAAAGGGCATACCGGTCAAAAGCGAGCCGGTGTAGTGCACGGCGACCGTGTCATTCGCATTTGGTTTCGGGCCGCTACCCTCCTCCTCGATCACGTAGCGAATGCCGTTCTCCATGCGTTGCGCCTCAGGCCAATTGCGCTCAATGTACGCTTCCTGGCTCGCGAGGGCAGTCTCCCGTCCCTTCTCGACCTCACCTCGCTTCTCTAGGAGTAGCTCATCGAAGCTTTCCTGGTCGGTGGCGAACTCCTTTGCCTCGTTTCCCTTTCGGACGATATTCACTTCTTGAATCACGTCACCCTGCTCGATTTCGTTCACGGTTTCCATGCCCCGAACTACCTCACCGAAGATGCTGTAGTTCCCATCGAGCCACGGTGTCGCTCGCAAGGTAATGTAGAACTGACTTCCGTTCCGATTCGGACCGGAGTTCGCCATGGCAACAATGCCCGCCCCGGAGTGCGTGAGGGATTGGTGCGTCTCCGTCGGTATCCTGTAGCCGGGACCGCCGGTGCCGTCTCCCGCCGGATCGCCTCCCTGTATGACAAAGTCCTTTTCAACGCGGTGGAAGGTGAGCCCGTCGTAGAAGGAACCGTCTCCCTGGCTGTGCGCTATCGTTCCTTCGGCCAGACCGACGAAATTGGCCACGGTCAGCGGAACCTGCTTGTACTTGAGGTCGATGAGGATGGTGCCCTTCTCCGTCGTCACCTCGGCGTAGAGCCCATCCTCGAGATCCCGGTAGGTCTCCTTGTTCCCGCCGGCAAAGGCCATTCCTCCAACGAGGATGAAGGTCAAAATCAGCAGGACAAGTGCGCGCGCACCGGCGCCATACTGTACTGCGCTGCGTGGCATGGAAGCCTCCAGAGACTGAGGTTTAGCGGTGGTTGATCTCGCGAACCGAGATTACACCATCGATCTCCCGGATCTCATCCAGGGTCTCCGGAGACGGCGACCGTTCCAGATCGATAATGTTGTACGCCACGTCTTCCCGATGCCGGTTGAGGAGATCGAGAATGTTGATCCCGGCCTTCGCCAGGACGGTGGTGTATTGACCGACCATATTCGGGATGTTTCGGTTCGCGATCACGATTCTGGTCCGATCGGTGTAGTCTACTTCGCAATTCGGAAAGTTTACCGAGTTCACAATGTTCCCGGTTTCGAGAAAGGCCCTGAGTTGACGAGCCGCCATGATCGCGCAGTTCTCCTCGGCTTCCGGAGTCGATGCACCAAGATGGGGGATCGCGAGCACCTTCTCGTTCTTTGCGAGGTCAGGTTCCGGAAAGTCCGTGACGTAGCTACTCAGAACACCGCGTTCCAACGCGCCAAGTACCGCCTTGGTATCTACCAAGCCGCCACGTGCAAAGTTGAGGAGTCTCGCTCCGTTCTTGATCTTCGCCACGGCCTTCTGCCCGATCATGTGCTCAGTGCCGTCATTGAGGGGAACATGGAGCGAAATGTAGTCCGACTCCCCCAGAAGTGCGTCCAAGCTCTTGGCACGGCGGACCGACCGGGAAAGTCCCCAGGCAGATTCTACGGAGAGGTAGGGATCAAACCCGATGACGTCCATCCCGAGACTCATGGCGGCATTCGCGACCATGACACCAATGGCCCCGAGCCCGACAACGCCGAGGGTCTTGCCGGCTATCTCCGGGCCCGCGAAGGAGGATTTCTCCTTCTCGACGAGCTTCGTAACGTCATCAGAAGACTCGATTGAGCGTACCCAACTGAGACCTTCATGGATGCGCCGGGAGGACAGGAGGAGGCCGCTTATCACGAGCTCCTTCACGCTGTTTGCGTTGGCTCCCGGCGTGTTGAACACGACGACCCCGTTTTCGGTACACCGATCAACGGGAATGTTGTTTACGCCGGCGCCGGCGCGGGCGATTGCCTTGACCGCTCCGTCGAACTCCATGTCATGGAGCTTGTGACTACGAAGCAGGATGGCGTCGGGATTTTCGACATCGGGTCCGACATCGAAGCTATCCGACGGCAAGAGCGATAGGCCTTTCTCGGCGATCTTGTTGAAAGTCTGTATTCGGAACATGGAAATACTCCTCTTTTGCGGTTCCAGCTATTCGCTTCCCGCCGCAGTCTGCTGCGTCTCGATCAGCCGGATACCGAGCTCTTTCAGTTGAATCGGGTCCACCTCGGAGGGCGACTCGTCCATTGGTGTAGCCCCGAGGCTGTTTTTGGGAAAGGTCATCACCTCTCGGATACTCTCCTCTCCCGCAAGCAGCATGACGAGCCGATCCAAGCCAAGGGCGATGCCTCCGTGGGGCGGGGCCCCGAACCTAAAGGCTTCGAGGAGGAACCCGAAACGTCGCTGCGCCTCTTCCTCCGAAAAGCCGACAATCTGGAAGATGCGTCGCTGCAAGTCAGGGTCTTGAATACGGATCGACCCCGACCCGAGCTCCACGCCGTTACAGACCAGGTCGTAGAGGTCTCCCTTCACGGCGCCGGGCTCTTCTTCCAAGCTTTCAAGGTACTGCTCCTGTGGCATGGTGAACATGTGGTGGGCCGGATCCCAGCCGTTTTCCTCTTCGTTCCACTCGAATAGGGGAAAGTCAACGATCCACGCGAAGCGGAAGGCTTGTCCCTCCGCCAACTTCAGATCCCGTGCGACGGCGCGACGAACCGCCCCGAGGGCGGTAACCGCCGTCTTCCACGTGTCTGCAACGAAGAGGAGAAGGTCTCCCGCCTCTGCGCCGGCGGCATCCATGACGGCTTGTGAACGATCCTGGAAGAACTTCGACACGCCACCTTCAAGCTCACCGGAGTCGCCGACCTTCATCCACGCCAAGCCCTTCGCTCCGTATACCTTCGCGGTTCCTTCGAGCTCGTCGATTTGCTTTCGCGAGTAGCCGGCGCAGCCGGGGGCGCGCAGGACACGAACGGTTCCTCCGGATTCGACGACGCTCCGGAAGACACCGAAGTCCGAGTCGGCTGCGACCGCGTCGAAGTCGCGCAAGGGCAGGTCGTAGCGCAGATCCGGCTTGTCGGATCCGTAGCTCTCCATTGCTTCTTGATACGACAGGCGAGGAAACGGGAGGGCGAGCTCCGCTCCCATGGCGTTCTCGAAAACTTTCGCCAGCATGCCTTCGATTACCTCGAAGATATCTTCCTTGGCGACAAAGCTCATCTCCATATCGATCTGCGTGTGCTCAGGCTGCCGGTCGCCCCGAAGGTCTTCGTCACGAAAGCAGTGGGCCAGCTGAAAGTAGCGATCAAAGCCGGATACCATGAGGATCTGCTTGTACAACTGAGGCGACTGCGGAAGGGCGTAGAAACGCCCCGGCTGCAGTCGAGACGGCACGAGGAAGTCGCGCGCACCCTCCGGTGTACTCTTGATGAGGGTCGGTGTTTCGATTTCGAGAAAGTCTCTCTGATGGAGGAACTCTCGGACCGCAAAAGTCACGTTGTGGCGGAGTTTCAGCTTGCGCTGCATGGAAAAGGAGCGGAGATCCAAGTAGCGGTATTTCTGGCGTAACTCGTCCCTGGCATCGCTTTGCTCATCGATCATGAAGGGCAGCGTTTCGGATGTCGACAGGACATGGACTGCCGTCGCCTCCACCTCGATCTCGCCCGTCGGCATGTCCGGGTTTACCATATCGTCGGGACGAGATCGCACCAAACCCTGAACCGCAAGGCAATACTCCATCTTGAGTTGGCTCGCCGGTGAAGCGGCCTCCGGGTGCGCAGTCGGGTCGACCAGGACCTGGGTGATTCCGTATCGATCTCTCAGGTTGATGAACGTGACCCCGCCGTGGTCACGGATGCGGTGCACCCAGCCGTTCAGCGTCACCTCGCGGCCGATGTGGCTCTTGTCGAGCCCACCACAGGTGACAGTTCGCTTGTTGGATTCCATGCAGGCGAATCTACCATGCGGACCATACCGCATCAACCGAGACGTCCGTCCGCGATGTGGAGCGGCCCTGTCAGCCCGGTGGCCAACTGAGACTACGCCCGCCTATCACGTGCGCGTGCAGGTATTGAACAGTCTGCTGCGCATCTGGGCCCGTATTGAATACTACGCGATAGCCGCCGTCTTCGAGTCCCAGGTGTTCGGCAACTCTTGAGACTCCACGCATGAACTCGCCGACGTCTGGTGCCTCGGTGGATCGAATGTCGGCGAAGCTCGTGAGTTTCTTCTTGGGAATAACGAGGACGTGTACCGGCGCCTGGGGATTTATGTCCCGAAACGCATAGACGAATTCATCGCTATAGACCTCGTCGGATTCGATCTCGCCGGCAAGGATTTTGTCAAACAGGGTGTTCTCTTGCATTGTGTGCTCCAAGCCTCAGATTACCTCGGTGGCCGGGGCAGGCTCAACAACCACGGTGCCGAGGTCGCCGTTATCCGAGTCTACGAGAGCCGGCTCGACACCGTGTGCAGCCGAGCACGTGGAGGTGCTTGCGCCCCTCTCGTATGAAAAGGCGCGCCACCACGTAGTCATTGCTAGCGAGTATGTCGTTGCACACGGGGCAGCGGCGATCGGCGTGCGCCTGAGGGCCGTAGCAGTGGGGACATCCGAACATGTGCGAGATAGCGTCCTCAATGGGGTTCTGCCGTGACGCCCGCTGCCCCGGGCGGAGCTCTTCCTCCCGCTTGGTGCGCCCATCTCCTGAGAAGACGACGGTGCGAATGCGCTCCCCGCGGTGCAGCATGGTGCCGCATAGCGGACACGGCTTGAGTACCTCGAGGGAGTCCCGCGACTTCTTGGCCATTCGATTCGCGAGTTGTGAATAGTCGCCTTTGCGGAGTCGCAGGATCGTGTATATGAGGTAGGCGATGATCAAGGCAAGAACTATCAGTACAACTGTGTGTATAGTCACCAGCGCAACGCTCCGTCCGGCACGGCTCTCCAGCCCTCGCACAGCCATGCTTTCTAAGTGTACGATGAATGTATGGCCGTGCTCTACGTCGTTGCTACACCTATCGGCAATCTCGATGATTTTACGTACCGTGCCGTCGCAACTCTCGGGTCCGTGGACATCATTTTAGCGGAGGATACTCGGCACACGAAGAAACTTCTCAATCACTACTCGATTCACAAGCCGATGTTGAGCTGCCGTTCCCAGAACGAAGAGTCCGTCGCCGATCGTGTCCTCGCCGCCCTTGACGGCGGGAGCAACGCTGCCTACGTCACGGACGCCGGCACACCAGGAGTAAGTGATCCCGGGGCAACCCTCGTTCGACGAGTCCGCGAGGCCGGATATCGCGTCTCGCCAATACCCGGCCCATCTGCACTCACCGCGCTCATGAGTGTCAGTGGGATGGGAATGGCGGCGCTAGCCTTCGCCGGGTTTCTGTCCCCGAAGCAGGGAAAGCGGCGAAAGCGGCTGCAGGAGCTCCTCTCGTGGGGTGTTCCCTTTGTTCTCTACGAATCTCCCTACCGGATTGTGAAACTTCTGGCGAATCTTGCCGATATGGAACCTGAGCGCCGCATAATCGTGGCGCGGGAAATGACAAAAATCCATGAGGAGTTCGTCTTCGGCACGGTAAGAGAGGTAGCCGAACGTGTTGAATCGGAAGTACGCAACCAAGGGGAGTTCACGGTCCTTGTCGGCGCTCCCGAAATCGTTTAATATTGGTTATGTACGCGCCGATATTTCTACTGAAGGAAGGAAGGCTCTGCGATGACCATTGACCCACTCGGTCCTGTCGATCCCATTCATAAGCCTGAGCAGTCTCAGCGGGCCAACCGATCTCAGCAGGCACCGGGAAAAGACTCCATCTCCTTTTCGGAAGAAGCAAAGCTGCGGGGAGAGGTGCACAAGGTCGCAGAGCAAGTTCGGAACGCCCCGGATGTTCGGCAGGATCGCATTGAAGAAGTACGGCAAAAGCTTGAGGACCCCAATTACATCGATGAAAAAGTCCTCAACTCCGTCGCGGATCGTCTCATGGAGATGTTTGAGCTCTAAGGCGCTCCATAGCCGTTACCCCCTTCTTCGTACGATCCAATGACCGACCTCACCTTTCGAATCCCCACAACGGTTCTCTACGGCTCCGACTCCATTACGCGAGTTCCCCAATTGGTGGGTGATTTCGGTTCACGAGCCGCTCTCGTCGTCGATCCCACGCTCTACGATCACGGGGTGGTGAGTCGGATCCGCGATCTATTCGCCAAGCAAGCTTTTAAGGTCATTGTCTTCGACGAGACCGCCAATCGAGCAACAACAATCGCGGCATCTTCACTGGTATCGCTCCTGCGAGCCAGCCAGGTACAGGTGTTGGTTGCCATCGGGGGAATGCGCACCGCCGCGGTAGCGCGCCTGGCGGCCGTCGCGGTCGGCTCCCACATGTCGGTCTTCCGGATCGCAGACGGAGCCGGCTCCGACAATGTGGGCGCTTCCCTTCCGGTCATCGTGGTGCCCACGGCGTTCCGTGATCACTTCGCCCTCACCTCCCACTTCGCGGTGACGGAGGGGACGGCGAATCGCGTAAACATCGTTGCCGGCGTGCCGGCGAAGTACGCCATCATCGACCCACGCCTCTCCCTGACTCTCTCGCCTCGATACGCCGCCGCCGAAATGATGGACATGCTCCTCGCCTCGATCGAGGGCTATATGTCGAGCAAGAGCACCTTCATCGCGGACACCCTCTTTCTTCGCGCCGTGGACACGATCAAGGAGGCCGTGGACGGGCTTCTTCGCAACCCGGATGATCCGAGTCCGTGGTCGCGCGCTTCAGAAGCCGCTCTTTTGCTATCCGTTGGTCTCACCATGAGCTCGCAGGGCATTGGCGGCGCGCTGACCTACGCCATTGCCGGCGGCTTGCGCGTCCCCAAGGCCTTTGTCGCCGCGGTACTGTTGCCCCACGTACTCGACTTCCACGCCGAAGTGCTTTCGGAAAAGGTAGCGAAGGTTGCCCGGGCCCTCGGGGAGGATGTCCCCGGCATCAATCTTCACGATGACGCCAACCAAGCCTCAACGGTGGCTCGTCGGCTCATCGGGAAGCTCGGCCTCCCGGGGCGGCTACAGGACATAGGATTGGCCTTCGATCCGGTCGCGCAAGTGGCACACAGTGTCGTGAACATGCCGATGGTGCGGGCGAGCGCCGTCTCCCTTGGATCCGATACGGTTCACCAACTCGTTCGCCAAGCGTTTTAGCGCGAGTCGCGGCTCATGATCACCATCCGAAAGCTCAATACTCTGCCTCGGGAAACGCGGCTGCGGAAAACCGTCTCGGTTCTGGCCCACCTCGAGCTTCGCGAGCGCGACCTTGCCGGTCACCGCCGCTATCTTCACGACCTTGCACAGACGATCGTGAGTGATCGGTCGGTGCCACAGGACATTCGCGAGCTTGCCGAGTCCCTCGTGCGGTACTTCGCCGGCGGAGAGGACGCGAGCGACCCCGGCAATGCGGATGCCACTTCCAGGCGCGCCATAAACACCCTGCGTCACGAGCTCAACGCATTCTTGGGACGCTCCGCTTCCGACTGGGATGTCTACGACGAGGCGAACGCGGAGCTCGACGCTTCGCGGCGTACTGTGCGTGAGTTCTATCTCTACCTCGAAGACCTGCGCTCACCCTTCAACGTTGGGGCGATTTTTCGCGCCGCGGAGTCCTTTGGTGTGAAGAAGATCATCGTCTCGCCACACACCGCCGATCCGGATCACGCCCGGGCACGTCGCGCCTCCATGTCCACCGTGGACGTCGTGCCCTGGCATCGAGCCGCCTTGGACGAGGCCTTTGAAACACCCCCGGCGGTTTTCGCCTTGGAAACCGGAGGCGAGATGATTGAGCGTTTCGACTTTCCAGAGCCGGGGATAATGATCATCGGCTCGGAGGAGTTGGGCGTCAGCCCGGGGCTTCTGGCCCGGGCCGAGGCCTCAGGCGGTCGTGTTTCGATCCGAACCGGAGGTGTGAAGGGTTCGCTCAACGTCAGCGTGGCTGCCGGGATTGCCCTTCACGCCTGGTGGTCTGCTTAGGGGTTCATGATGATTTCGTAGTCGAGACGTGCACTCTTCTTGAGCATTGCCGCCACGCCGCAGTACCGATCGAGGGAAAGGTCAATTGCCTTCTGGATTTTGCTTCGGTCAAGCTCGTCTCCCTTGAAGATGTACTTGAGCCGAATGGCGGTGTAGGTTTTGGGATGTTCCTCTCCGAGGTCACCCTCGATCTCCAACTCGAAGCTGTCGTAGGGCATCTTCATCTTGCCCAGGATCGAGGCGACGTCCATTCCCGTGCAGCCGGCGAGGGATGAGAGCACGAGGGGCTTGGGTCGTGGCCCGTAGTCTTTGCCCCCTACCGCTGGGTCGGCATCGACCTTGATCGTACTTCCCTGAAGCTCCAAATCGAATGCAAGGTCTCCTTTGTTTACTGCTCGTGTGGTGTTTGTTGCCATCGCTTTCTCCTGGTGTTTGGGGAACCGTTATCGCTTCAAAGCGCGTTCGATTTCCGGTTGGTTGAAACCCACGATGATCCTTCCGTGTACGTCGACAACCGGAACGCCCATCTGGCCGGACTTTTTCATCATCTCATCTGCGCGACGCTGGTCCTTGGACACATCGTACTCCGTAAAGGATACGCGGTTCTCTTGGAAATACTTCTTCGCCTTGCGGCAGTAGGTGCAGGAGGGGGTTGTATAGAGTTTTACTGCCATAGATGGCCTCCGTCAATGTGGTGTGTTCTATATATGAAGAAACTAATATATTGGGGTCGGAGAATCAAGGCTATTCTTAGTTGGCGACTTGTCGTTCGAACGCCTCATCCAACTTCTTCTCGATCCGCGCCATCTGATCTCCATCGGTGATTCGAAACCACTCCAGGACGGATTGGTCGAATTGCTCGATCCCGATCTCATCGTCACCGTAGTGCGCCAGCGAGTTGGCCAGATACACGGTGAACACGACGTCGCGGTACTCGACCGGCGCGAGGGTAGGCGTGTGGTGGTACTTAATGGCGGCAATGAGCGCTTCGGGAAAGTTCCATTTCTCCGCGATCATGGCCCCGATTTCCGAGTGGTTCAGGCCGGCGGAGAGATCCTCGAAGGTCTCGGTGGGGATTCCCTTGTTACGGCAGAAATCGTTGATGCGGTCAATCAGCTCCGGGTGGACCGAGGAAAAGATGATCTTCCCCATGTCGTGGAGGATGCCCCCAACGTACACGTCGTCGAGAATTTCCCGTTTTCTCGTCACGCTCTTTGCGAGATTGTACGCGTAGAAGGCGGTTCGGTAGGAGTGTTCCCACAGCCGTTTTACCTCAGCACTGTCGGTGCCCAGGATCTTCTGGGTTCCGTAGGAGTACAGTAGGTTCTTCAAGCCGCGCATGCCGACGAGCTTCACCCCTTCGACAATGTTGTCCACCTTCTTGGGTAGCATGTACTGTGCTGAGTTCACGACCTTCAAGAGGTCGGCGGTGAGGGCCGGGTCCGTTGAGACCGCCCGGGCAATGTCGGCAATATCGGACTCCGGATCCGAGATCATCGACTGCAGCTGAACGATATTCTCCGGGAACTGAGGGAGCGCTTCGATCTCTTTGACAACGCGAGAGGAGATCTGCTCCAGATTCTCGAGTCGGACCTCGGACATGGGAATGCTTATGCGAGCAATCGTCTCGCCGTTTTCTGCATCGATATCAAAGGCGTCTTCAGAGAGTCCGATCTTCTTCATCATGAGGACGAGGATGACGATGCCGAGACCGGCGCCCTCCGAGTCGTCGAGAACTGTTGTGAGAGCCTCTTCGAGGGAGTTGAATGCGCGGGACCGAGCAATCCGGTCGTAGACGCGGATCTGCTCCTTCTTGGTGATGGGTGTGTTGTTGATGACGTACAGGTTGAGTACGCGTCCCTTTGCGTGAAAGATGACCTTGACCCAGAGTCCCGCTTCCTTCTGCTTCTCGAGGTAGTGATTGATGTTGTCGAGGGTCTCCTGCTTGAAATTCCTCATCCCCTCGGCGTAGTCGGTTTCATTGAGGATCTGCAGTTCTTTTTCTTGAAAGTAGACCCGCTTCGTGTTGGCCTTCTTCGCGTTTACCGCGAGCTCACGAAGGCAGTATGCGAGGGCATCCTGAAGCTTCTCCTGGCCCATCTCCTTGAGGAAGACGGTGAGGATCTTCTCCAAATAAACCTCTGTTTCGTGTGGAAGCGTGTAGGATTTGACGGTCAGTGGCACTGCGCTACGCGCAGCCTGCAAAACCTTTCCGGAATCAACTTTTTTCGCCATCGAGCCAACCTTGCCGACAGAATCACGCCCCAGTATATGGTGCTGTGGCACCGTGTCAACTGACCGCTAGTTGCCGAACTCTTTCAAGGTCCGAGCCATTTCCCGGAGCCGCGCCTGCACGAGGTCATTGATCGATCCGGCCTCGAAGGTGCCGTCGCCGTTTTCCGCCCCAGCGTGCTTCCCGGTGAGAATTTCGAGCCCTTCGTCTATGGTGTCGACGACGTAGATGTGAAAGGTGCCCTCGGCGACCGCGTGTTGTGTCTCCCGCGAGAGAATGAGGTTGGGTACGTTCTTACGGGGTATGATAATGCCCTGCTCGCCGGTCAGACCCACCTTACGGCAAATGGAGTAGAAGCCTTCGACTTTCTCGCTGATCCCGCCAACCGGCTGAATCTGCCCCATCTGGTTCACCGATCCGGTCACGGCAATGTCCTGGCGCAGGGGGACTTCGGTGATCGAGGACAACATTACATACACCTCAGCCGAGGAGGCGGAGTCGCCGTCGACCTCAACGTAGGATTGCTCGAAGGCCAAGCTCGCGTGAACGGAGAGGGGGAAGTCGCGGGCGTACTTTGCCTGGAGAAAGCCTTGGAGGATGTAGATTCCCTTGTCGTGAATCTCGCCGGAAAGGCCGGACTCTCGTTCAATGTTGATGATACCGTCCTCACCGGGCGCGGTTCGGGCCGTGATGAGAACGGGGCGGGCGAAGGCGTAGTAGCCGCGGTCGACGATGGCAATGCCGTTGATCCGTCCGACGGAGCGGTCTTCGACATCGATGAGCAGCTCACCGCTGAGGATCTGCTCGTCAATCTTCTCCTCCGGCATGTTGTGCAGATACTGCCGCTCAGCGAGGGCGCGCTCCACCACCTCGCGATTGATCTCGGGGCTGCCGAGTTTGCCGGCCCAGTACGCCGACTCGCGAATCAGGTCGGCAAGGAGGCTGAAACGCGTGCTCAGCTTGTCCCGAAGCTCCGCCAAGCGCACACCATACTCGGCGACGGAGGCCATTCCGTCGGCGGTAATTGCCGGCAGCCCTTCCTCGGCGCTGATCATTCGCATGAACCGCACGTATTGCGCCATGGTATCCGGCGTGCGGGGCATGACCGAGTCGAACTCCGCGGGAACCTTGAAGAGCTTCGAGAAGTCATCATCGGCGTAGTAGAGGGCGTCGTAGAGTGACTCTCCGCCCATAATGATGACCTTCAAGTCGACCGCAATGGCTTCGGGCTTCACCGATCCGCCGTGCGGTGAAGGGGCGGCGGGGCCGCGAATCTCCGCCGAGCCCTCTTCCAGCGTCCGCTTGAGCTCGTTCCACACCTCCTCCTGCGAGAGGACGTCCTCGGCTCGCAAGATGAGGTATCCTCCTGAAGCTCGGAGAAGGGAGCCCGCTCGAAGCATCATAAAATTGCTTCGCGGTTCGCTGCCGGGCTCCTGGGTGAACTCTTGGGTCCCAAAAAGGTCGCTGTACTGGGCGCGGCGCTCGAAGATGACCGGCGCCTTCGTTGCTCCCCCGTTATCAACAAGGATGTTGACACCGTAGCGTTGCAGCATCTCTCGGCGTTCTTCATCGTTCTCTGCGGAGTCGCCGGTGAACAGGTCCAAGTTCTCGAGCACGTCCTCTCGAAGAGAGTCCAGGTAGCTCGAGACGCGATCGTCGTGAAAGCGATCGCGCACGTGGTCAAGGACACCGTCGATTTCCGGTCGAAGCTGCTCGACACGAAGCTGGTAGATCCGCTCCTCGGCCTCGTCGCGCTCGTATCGCAGGCGTGCAAAGGTACGGTTCAGTTGGTCCATGTACGTGAGGTACTTTCCGCGAATCGCCTCCCATTCACCTCGGTCGAGCTTGCCCCGTGTCACCTGCTCTTGAAGGGTATCGAAGCTTACCGTTTTGCCATTGCGGACGGGGACCAGATCGGTTCGCTTTTCGTCTTCCGTGTTGCGGTGGACAATGCGAAACCCATCGCCCTCGAGTTGTTCTTCGAGCTCGGAGAATGCCGTGTTCTCTTTGTCCTCAGCCTCGAGTATCAAGCGATCGCGTTCCTGTTTGAAGGCGGGATTCTCGGACAGCACTGCGACGACGGAACGAATGTTTTCCATCAAGCGCCGAAGGGCCTGGCGGAACTCCCGCGCTTCGCCGGGTGAAAAGTAGAGGACTCGCGGACGATCGGGGTTTGTGAAGTTGTAGGCGCAGGCAATGTCGTGGAGACGTTCGGTGCTCGCAGCGTAGTCTTCGAGAATGGCCTGTACGGCGGTTCGCTTTCCAGTGCCGCTTACGCCGCTGACAAAGGCGTTGTAGCCCTTGCCGCGCATTTCCAAGGCCATACGGAGGGCGCGCATGGCTCGTGGTTGGCCAATGACGTCGAATGTGCTGCGTCCATCATCGATATCAGTGATTTCCTTCGCTTCGATGCCGAAGGCCACGTCGCTGGGTGCCAGCCGCTTTGCCGGTCCGGCGTTACTATCGGCCGCTTTCGGTTCCGCGAGGGGGAACTTGGTGACGCTACTGTACTGTTTCTTCATGGGTAGAACTATCGTATCGTATCGTGGATAAAATAGTACCAAGCTCCACACAATACAAGGTACCCACTGCGGCTCGGTGCTCCGCATTTGCAAACGCCGGGCCGGCGGATATAATGGCGCCATGTTGTTGAAGGAGCTGGATCAGTACTTTCGAGGTCACTTGGCAATTGACGAGATGGCCCCTATTGACCCGTCCATGAACGGCGTCCAGGTGGGGCGAAGTGATACGCCAATCTCGAAAGTTGCCTTTGCAGTCGACGCATGTCTGGAAACCTTTGAGCGTGCCTGCGAACAAGGCGCGCAGGTGCTGGTGGTCCATCACGGCATCTTCTGGGGCAAGGAACGCGCCCTGACCGGCCATCACTACCGCCGGATTCACCATCTGCTGCAAAATGACCTGGCCCTTTACGCCATTCATCTTCCCCTGGACAAGCATCCAGATCTCGGTAACAACATCCAAATGGCTCGTCGGCTGAAGCTCGACAAGATTGAATCCTTTGGCGAAATCAAGGGAGAGATGATCGGATACCGTGGCAGGCTTCCCGAAGAGCAGAACCTGGAGCAGATCATCGCAACGCTCTTCGGTTCATCGGAGAGCGTTATCCAGTCTCTTCCCTTTGGGGTCGCGGACATCCGACAGGTGGGAATCGTCTCCGGTGGTGCACCGGCTTCGGTCCACGAGGCAATACACAAGGGCTTGGACGTGTTCATCACGGGAGATGCCTCTCATACGATCTACCACGCCGCCCTCGAAGATGGGATCAACGTGATATTCGGCGGTCACTACAACACTGAGACCTGGGGCGTGTCGGCCCTCGCCGAGAGCTTAGCCGACGACACCGGCTTGCAAACGACCTTCATAGACGTACCCACCGGTCTTTAGGCGTCTAGTACAAGGAATACGCATGGCAACACGCAAGGAGATGCTGCGACCACTGATGCTCATCCTCATCATTGTCGTGGTAGATCAGATCACGAAGTACTTCGTGGTTCAGAATATTGCACTCATTGGCGAGGGCGGTCCGACCATCAACGTGATCGGGGATTTTCTGCGCCTCATTCACACGAGGAATCTGGGGATCGCCTTCAGCATGGGGGATTCCTTGCCACAGGGCCTAAGATCGGCTCTGTTCGCGGCCCTTCCCGGCGTCGTGCTCGCTGCGCTCATGGTGTACTACTTTCGCACCAATGAGCTCACGCGGCTACAGCGGTGGATCCTGGCGGGGATCGTGGGCGGTGGACTGGGCAACCTGATCGATCGCGTGTTCCGCTCGCAAGGCGTGGTAGACTTCGTTGACGTCAAGATCTATGGGCTGTTTGGTATGGTCCGCTGGCCGACATTCAACGTTGCGGACGCCTCGGTTGTTGTCTGCGGGATTCTATTGGTTGCAAGCATGTTTTTCACGGGGGAAGGATCTAGCGAACATGAACAAGAAGGTTAACACCGTACTCTTTATTGTTGGCGCCACCATCGGAAACGTGGTGGTTATGACCGTTGTCTTTTTGCTGCTCTTCGTTTTGTTTGGACGCTTTCTCGCGCCGGCACTGCCTCCGGCGGGGGATCAGATTGCCGTGATCGTTATCTTTGTCGGCTCGATCGTCGCGACCTACTTCGCCTATCACCGGGTAATCAAGCTGCTGACGAATCGGATTGACATGGAGAAGTACTTCGACCCGATCTTTCGACGCAAGAAGTGAGGGGAGCGGGGCGCTCAATAGCCGTCCGACATCGCGCGGTTCTGGTCTTTCTTGTATAGCTCGTTGTAGACGAAGCCCCGATTCTTGAGCTTGTCTTTCACGTCTTGCGGGAAGGGCATGTAGCGCCAGAAAATGTCACGGACCTCACGCTCGAGCTTCTGCGTCCCCTCGCACTCTTTCGTGAGCCAGAGGATGTAATCCTGCACGAAGGCGTCTTTCACATCCCCCTTCATTTTCCGCTCGCTGAACCACTGGTAGTACCACCCGGTGAGCCCCTCTTCCATCCAGTAGTGCTGCGCCTTCTCTTTGGCAATCTGCCAACGGAGGTCGCCAAGGGCGGCGATTACGGCAACGCGCAGCTCCTTCGCAAACATGGGGATGGCCAGTCGGCCTCGGCTGGTTGAACGGTTGTAGCGCTCGAAGGGTTCCCAGCAGATGCCCTGATCCCCGTACGAGGGGATCAGAATGACGTAGGGCACGATCCGGTTCGTTTGTTGCTTGTATGTACGCAGAAAGATGCTCGGATCCAGATACTCGACATCGGCCAGCACCTTAATGACCTGTTCTCGACTCCCGAACTCTTGCAGGCTACCCCGCAGATACTGTTTCATGAGGACGGGGAAGTGATTGCCCTGCCGGCCGACGCAGAGCTTGGCCATCTGCCGGATGGTGTTGAGCTCGTTGACGACCGTCTTGGTATCGACGGCATTCTCCTCATCCATTTCATCTTCCCGCTCCTGAAGTTGTTCCAGGTGCTCCTTGGCCGTTTCGAGCTCGGAGATTTGTCTGCTGAGGTCCTTGTTGAGCGTGGTAAGGCGGCGAATGCTGTTGTTGATGTCGGTAAGAGAGGAGCGCTGCCCATCCGTGAACGGAGCAATGACTCCGTCGAACTCGTCCATCCGATCGTGATTTACCAGGACTTCAATGCCCTCTTTGAGCGTTTCCTCCTCGCTCTCCATCTCCATGGCGCGACTCTTCACGACATTGAGTTGCGCTTCGTACTTCCCCCGCGCCTTCTCAATGAGCGCAAAGGTCTTGTCGGGTGCACGTTTCTGCGAGGTCTTGGTCTCATCCACGGCTGAGGCGTTGACCCGCCCCTTTGCAACGATGACGAGCCACTCATCCACGTAATGAATCGGCTCGCCCGTCTTGTTTTCGTGAACAACCCGAGAGAGGGCGTCTCGTTCGTCCTTCGCGATGAGCGTGGGCAGAAGCACGCCGAAGCGGAGCATCAATATCTTGGGTTGGGGAGGATGCTGAGTGATCTTTGCGGCAATTGAGGCGTTGAGCTCCCACACGGCGGGAATCAGCTTGCCGCGGTACATGCCGCGATCTTGCGAATCTTGGGCGTTGAGGAACTGGCTCAGCAGGGAGTGGACGCGTTTGGAGGCCTCTCCCTCGCCGGTCAAGACCTGCTTGTAGTACTTCTTGTCGGCGAAGTAGGGTTTGGGTGCCTCTTCGAGCTTCTTCGGAACGTTGAAGCCGCGAGATTGGAGGCTCGGTTCCGCCTTGGAGCCGGTCTCCTCATTGCCGTCGCCACCTGCGTCATCAAAGAGGTCCTGGAAATCGGGAACACCGTCCGAGTCTTCAACGCTTTCGAGCAGCGCCTCCGCCGGATCGTCCTCATTTGTGAAGAGATTATCGGGATTATCGAACTTGTCGCTCATGCGTCGTATAGTCGATGGTCGTTCTCGACATGAAAAGGGCTGATACCCCTATCGTATCAGCCCTGCCCTTGGTGGAGGTGACGGGATTCGAACCCGTGACCCCTTGAATGCCATTCAAGTACTCTAGCCAACTGAGCTACACCCCCACGAGAATTGGCTTCATCATACGGAGCGCGATGTGTGATGTCAAGATATGCAAAAACGGTGCGTCGCGGTGCTTAGACCGCGACGGCTTCCCGTTCGCTGCACTCCAGGAGATAGCCGGTTCGCAAGCAGGTTTCGAGAAGGGCCTTGGTGATGTACTCTTCGGATTCCTTCACCGAATACTGCCCGACGCTGGTGATCTTCACCATGAAGCCGTTCGGCTTTTCCTGGAGGAGCCTCAAGTAGGTGCGAATGGAGGCATCGCCCTTTACCTGGAATACCTGGTCCGTGGACGGATATCGTTTCATACCATCCTCCCTCATTGTTTAATGGTCGGCAGAAGGGCTATCCTCGTTTAGACTGCAGCATGTCCGAAGCTCGTTCCGTTCGATTCCAGACCATGGTCAATGAAGCTCTCTCCGCCGGCGCTAGGCGGCTCGTGTTTCCCGCGGAGGTATCTGCTGCATTCTGGCGGGGCCGCCTTGCCCACGACATGGGCGCTGTGTGGAGCAACTCCGTCATGTCGTGGGACCGCTTCAAGGAAGAGTCCTTCGGTGTCTACGAGTCGCGGCGGCCGGCGAACCGGCTGATGCGGCGCATCTTTGTTGAGCGCCTGCTCGGCGAGAACGCCCGGGAGCCCATCCTCGAAGTGCTCATTGCGCCGGAGTACGCAGGCTACTCCGCTCGATATGCCGGGGCGGTGACGGGTCTTCTGCCGATTCTCGACGCACTCCTGCGACGCGCAGAGGAGGGCGTGCCGGCGCCGTTGATTAGAGACCTCGGACGTCTCTTCGGGGCCTACCGCGATTTCCTCGACGAGCACATGCTTTTTGAACCGCGGTGGCGCAGCACCACCTTCACCGAGCCGGACGCTAGCGTCGCGCTTATTGCCTGCAATCTCGCGACGGACTTCCCCGAGTTTCGCGACGCCCTTTCCGGCGCCCCAGGGGTCTCGCTCTATCCGGCGCCGACGGGGTTTGGATCGGAGACCAGCCTGGCACGGTATCCCAACACCTCGACCGAGCTCAGCGACACCCTTCTTCGTATCGAGGGGCTTCTGGATGAGGGTGTCCCGGCCGAGGAGATTGCGCTTACGGTTGCCGATCTGTCCGGCCTTCGTGATCGCGTTCGCCTCGAGGCGGACAAGCGGGGCGTACCTGTCGTGCTTCGCCAGGGACAGCCCCTGTCGGACTATCCCGGCGTCGCGCTGTTCCGCCTCTTGTCGGAGGCCCACGGCGCCTCCTATCGCTACGAACGCATGCGTGACCTCGTCTTTCACCACTCCATTCCGTGGACGGACGCGGCAGTGCTGCGACACGGTCTGACTCGCGCCGCCGACCAAGGACGTCTCTGGTTCGACGCGAGCCGGCGGGAGGCCGAACCGAGCGCCGAACCG
>CAYPTH010000002.1:0-11913 GCA_964413635.1 uncultured Spirochaetaceae bacterium | reverse complement strand
CGGCAGTTTTCGAGTTGAGCAGGAACATCCGGGGAATCGTCACGGCTCCGTCGTTCGCAAAGATCCGCGAGCGCCTCTACGCCTTCTTTAACCTCTATCTGAACACGAATGCGATGCCCGCAGAAGAGGAGCGCGCGTTCCAGGCGGCCTTGGATGTCTTGACCGACCTCGTGGGAGAAGAGGAGAGGGGATTGCCGGAGCTAAGCGATCCCTTCGGCTTCTTCCTGACGATGCTCTCCGATCGGCAGTACGTACCGAAGGACCGCGGGGGTGGGATTGGCGTCTATCCCTATCGCGTCTCAGCCGCCATGGAGCCACGTTACCACTTTGTGGTGAACGCCTCTCAGGGGGCCACGAAGGTGAGCGGCGCCGGCGTCGTGCAGCTCATTCCGGAGTCGAGTCACGAGGCCCTGGGACTGGCCGCTTACGACGTCAGCGATGCCATGCTCTACGCCTACGGCTGCTCCGGGGCGCATGTGCGCTTCAGCGTGGCGGAGCGCGGCACCGCGGGGGCGCAGCTTCCCGCGGGCACGTTCACCTCGGCCGGCATCTTTGGAAGCCCGGCCGAGCTCGTCGCAGATCCCCTCCTCGAGGAGGAGCGCTATCTGGCGCGAGTCTCCCCGGATGCGCCGCGCCGGCTCTATCCCAGGCAGCGCCGGGGCTTGGAGCGGATCGCGGGCACCATCCCTCGCGCGGCGTGGATGGACCGGAGTCGCTCTGTCGGGCGCCTCGAGAACGGGGAGACCGAGCTCCCGGGGGAGATATCCGTCACCGCCTTCGAACGCTACTGGAACTGCCCCTTCGGATATCTCATGGAGTTTCTCTTCGGAGCGCGAGAGGTGGAGACGCTGCCCGCCCCATCCGAGCCTCGCCACATCGGTACGCTCTACCACCGCGTTCTCCAAGGCCTGTACGAGTGGATCGCGGATACCGACGGCGTAATCGAGCCGTCTCACTACCAGCGCTACGTCGAACAGTCGCGCAGCATTGTGCGGCAGCTCGTCGAGCGGGAAGGTGCGACCCTCCGGGTCACAAGCGAGGGGTCCCTTCACATTCTTCTCGACCAAATCACGGCATCGGTGCTTGCCTACGACGTAGAGCATTTTGCCGGCTACGAGATCTTCGACCTCGAAGGCGACTACGCCTTCCCTGCGCGCCCGGATCCCCAGGCTGCCGGGCCCCCGGCCACCGCCGGCGAAGCCGTCTCCGCCGACCGAATGGGCTTGCACGGGCGGATCGATCGGATCCTGCGGAATCCCGACAGCGGCGCCCTATCCCTGGTGGACTACAAGCGACGCAATACTCCCGGGAAGCGTCGGCTGCGCGTGGAGCTCGAGGACCATCCCGCCGACACCCCCGGCTCGGTGGATGACGATGTGGAGGTCAGTCTTCAAATGGCCGCGTATGTGTACCTTCTCGAGCGCAGCGGTCACACGGTCGAGTCGGCGGCGTACTACGGGCTCGAGGAGGCGTCGGTGAAGTACGTCTTCGGCGGACCGGGGAGGGGCGCATACCTGACCAGGGAGGAGATGGAGGTCTTGGTGTCACGAGTTGACGAGCGGCTTCGCGCCATGCCGGAGCGCTTCCGGAACGGCGATTTTCGGGCCCCCGATCCGGACTGGGGCTGCACCTCCTGCCGGCTGCGCGGCGTGTGCCGGCACCGCTTCTCCGTGGGAAACTGAGGGCGATGATGGCGGGAAGATCGCTCGATCCACAGCAACAGGAAGCCGTTTTCACCTCGCGCAACACCGTCGTCGTGGCCGGTGCGGGCTCCGGCAAGACGACCGTGCTTGCCCAGCGTTTCGTCCATCTCGTCCGGGACGAGCGTATTCCGGTAGACCGGATTCTCACGCTGACCTTCACCCGAAAAGCCGCGAGCGAAATGTACGAGCGTATCTACCGGCTGCTGTACCAGGAAAGCGAGCACCAATTCGTAGCGGCGCAACTGGCCCGCTTTGACGAGGCGCAGATCTCGACGCTCGACAGCTTCTGCGGGCGCGTTGTTCGCGCCGCTGCGGGGCGCTTCGGCGTTGCGCCGGATTATCGCACCGACGAGCTCGAGCTCGGCGAGCTTGCGCGTTCCTTGAGCCTGGACTTCATGGTGCGCAATCGGCGAAATCCCGTGCTGGCTCGACTGGTTGCGGCCAATGGCTTCGACAATGTCCACGGCGAGGGTTTTGCCCGCCTGGCCACGGACTACCTCACGCTCGTGCCGGAGCAGGATTTCGCAGGGATGCATTCCCGACAGGTCAATGCCCTGGTCGAAGCACTGGAGAATCAGATTGCCGAGCTCCGAGCCGGAGCGCAGCGGCTTCTTGCCGTAGAGACTGAGGCCTCCACGGCGCTGGACGCGCGGCGGGAAGCAATTGCAGGAATCCGGTGGGAGCTGCTTCAGCCGCCGCCTGAGCTCGATGAAGGCTACTTGACCGCCCTTCGCACGCGCTTGGAGGCGCTCCTGCGCTTCGACCGGCGATCCGGCAAGAAGTCCGACCCCAATCTCAAGGCCTTTCACGAGCTGGGTGCGGAGCTCCGCGGCCGGGCGGAGCTCATCGTGAGCCTGGGAGAGACGCTTCGCCTGCGTGAGGAGCTCGGCGAGCTCTTCCGGCTGGTCGCGGCCTTTCGCGCCGACCTGGCCCACGAAAAGCGGCGCCGCGGCCTCCTCTCCTACCGGGACGTCTTGACCATGGCCATCTACGCCCTCGCGGAGCTCCCGGATATTCGGCGCTTTTTCGCCTCTCGATTCGACCGTGTCATGATCGACGAGTTCCAGGACAACAACGAGGAGCAGAAACGCCTCCTCTACCTCCTCTCCTTAGATGAGCGCGCGGTTTCCGATCGCGTCCTCGACCCCGACGCGTCACTGCTCCAGCCGGAAAAGCTCTTCTTCGTCGGCGACGAAAAACAGTCGATCTACCGCTTCCGCGGCGCCGACGTGCGCGCCTTCAAGGGTCTTTCGGATGAGCTCTCTGCCCAGGGCAGCGACCCGGTACTCCTTCGAACCAATTACCGCAGCGCGAAGGGGCTCATCGACTTCTACAACGTGCTCTTTGAGCACGTCATGCAAGGTGACGATGAAGCCACTCGTGCCGGCTACGAGGCACGCTTCGAATCGCTTCAGGCGGGGCCGGCCGCCGCAGAGCAACCCGCCTCGGTCGAGGTACTCTACGCTCCCCGGGACGACCTTCGCGGGGAGTCCGACCGGAGTGAGGCGCTCCGTCCTGATGAGGCGGAAGCCTACGCAATTGCCCAGCGGATCCTCCAGGCAACCGCAGGCACGGGGCGTCCCATTACCGCAGCGGACGGCACCACCACAAACCCTGGCTTTGGCGACATTGCGGTTCTGCTGCGCTCCTCCGGGAACCAGATCATCTTCGAACGCGTCTTCCGCGCCCTCGGTATTCCCTATCAAACTCAGAGCGTGCGCAGTCTATTCCTGGAGGCGCCGGCCTACGACGCCTACGCCTGGTTGCGCCTGGTGACGGTGCCCGAGGATCGTCTTGCCTACGCCGCGGCCTTACGGTCGCCTTTGGTGGGCTTGTCGGACGACGGCATTGGCGTGGTTCTGGCACATGGCGCCTCCCGGCGCGACGCCTCCCCATTCGAGATCTCGGGAAGTCTCATGGATTTGCCGGCGGAGGACGATGCCGACCGTCTGGCCCGGGGAGGAGAGATCTACCGGCGCCTCCGGGGACTGGCGGATTCCGTTGCCCATTCCGAGCTCGTGAGCGAGATCTGGTACGCTCTGGGCTATCGCTACCTGGTGTTGCGTGACCCGTCGCTGCACGCCTATGCGGAACACTACGACTACCTCTTGGAGCTCGCGCGCCTCCATGCACGGGAACCCCTGGCGGCCTTCGTCGAGGCGCTCCGTGGACAGTTGGGTCAGTACCAGCGAGCCGAGGATGTGGAGATCGATGTCCACGGTCGCCCGGCGGTGCAGATCATGACCATTCACAAGTCCAAGGGGCTCGAGTTCCCGATTGTCTTCCTTGCCAATGCAGGGAACACGGGCCGCGCCGACGGGATGGGCACGAGTCCCTTCTACATCTCCGACGAGCACGGCTTGACCTTCAATCTTCCTACCCGGGAGTGGGCGATCGACAATCGAACCCGGAGCAACTACTTCTTTCAGGTGGGCCGAGAGGAGGACAAAGCTCGAGACCGCGCCGAGCTCAAGCGCCTCCTCTACGTTGCAACGACGCGGGCGCAGAACCATCTCATTGTCTCGGGCGTCTTCACGAAACAGAACTACCGCTCCGAAGATCACCTTCTGAACATGGTGCTCCGCGGGATCGGCGCCGATCCGGAGGCCCTCGCCACCGACGGAGCGGAATCCGGGACTCCGGACGCTTCCGCGGCCGGTGTCGAGCTTGCCCCGATTCCCAGAGTTGCCCGCGCCACGCTCTACCGACGGCGCGGTTCAGCTTCGCGTACCGACCTCGGCGCGTACGCGCAGGCGCTCGCTTCCGTCCCCACTCCGGAGCGCACGGTCTCCCGCAGGGACTTCTCCGTTACCGAGCTCGCGGCGGCCGCGGACCAACGGCCGACGCCGGGGCAAGATGCCGCCGGGGAGGGCGCGGGCGTTGAGGCTGCCGCCGGGGAATCTCGTGGCGCGGAGGACTCTGGGAGCACCGAGGCGCTCTTCGGATCCCTATCCCACGCGCTTGTGGACGCCATGGTCACCGCCGAGGATGTGGAGACCCTGCCGATCAGTCCCGACGTGCTCCCCCTTGATCTGCGCCGGCGCGCCTCGCAGGGCGAGCTCACGGCGCTCCTGCCGGAGGCATACAAGCTGGCGCGGCGCTTCGTGGAGTCGCCGTGGGGTCTGCGCCTTCGAGAACAGCGAGGTGCCGTCAAGATCGAGGAGGCCTTCGTCCTGTCGCACCGCAGCCGGGACGAGACCGTACGGATACATGGACAGTTCGACTTCTACCTCGAAGAGGCGGACCGTGCCGTTGTCATCGACCTCAAGACTGATCAGCGCCTTGACCCGGAGCGCCACGCTCTGCAGATGTACCTCTACCGGAAGGCGGCCGCGGCCCTTTCGGGAAAGCCGGCGGTATCAGTGCTTCACTACCTCCGCCACGGCAATGAGTACGAGCTCGAGACGGTCTATTCCGAGGATGAGGTGGATGCGGCAATTCAGGCGGCTCGCCGTGTGAGCTCAAGCAGGTAGTAGCGAACGGAGCCGTTGCGGAGACACTCCTGGATGGCGTTGCCGCCAATGAAGTTGTCGCGCCAGGCGAAGGGAAGGGGAAGGACGCGCAAGAGGGGAACGAGGGCGCGGATGATCCGGTCGCGCCACCGACCGAGCTCGAGGTAGGGCGTAAGGTCGCGGGCACTCTCCACGCTGAACCCCCGCGCCGCCGCCGCATCCTTCAGGGCGGAAATGGTGCCGAGGTTCTCAACGTGCCAACCTTCGCGAAACTCGCGCAACGGCCGAGCTTCCGGGGCGCCTGCTTCCTGGGGTGCTTCCTCCGAGAGGAAGTCGTCACAGATCAGGACTCGGCCACTCGGTTTCAGGAGACTCGACACGTAGTCGAGAACGCGGTACGCGCAGGGTGCGTGAATGAATGATTCCACGAAATACACGAGGTCGAAGGCTCGGCCTTCGCCCAAAGCGGTCATGAAGTCCGCGTCGCAGAAGTCTCCGGTGTAAATCTCCCACTGCGTGTCCCCCGCCGGGAGCTGATCCGCAAGGAAGCGCTCCCCACTCTGCTGCTGCACGGTGCTTATGGTTATTCCCACCACAAGGGGCACACCCGCCGCCGCGACGCTTGCCATGGTGCCGCCGACTCCGCAGCCGGCGTCGAGGACACGTGCCGCTTCGAGCTTGCGCGCCCGCTCGGCGATCAGCGCATTCACATATTGCATTGCCTCGTGTCTCGAGCGCACGTCCGGGCCCCAGACCGCGCGGTGGATTGCACCGGCGGAGCGACCGTGGCCGTAACGGAGAAAGCGGGCGGTGTTGCGGTCGTAGTATCGTTGAACGGATGAATTCATGCTCGGAAAACGGGAGATGCCGTGTTACAATCTCGGCACTCCGACACTCCTCTAAAGAGGCATTTTGACCGACACTCAGCGCCTGTTCAAGCGAGACGTCGGCGCGCAGATAGACGAAAAGGAGACGGTACATGCAACGCGAAGCTCTCAACCCCTTTACGATGGCCCAAGCCCAATTCGATAAGGCCGCGGACATCCTCAATCTCGACTCTGCCCTGCGGGCGCTCCTTCGCGAGCCCATGCGGGAGCACGTATTTACGATTCCCCTGAAGATGGACAACGGAGACGTTCGAATCTTCAAGGGCTACCGTGTGCAGTACAACAGCGCCCTGGGCCCCACGAAGGGTGGGCTCCGGTGGCACCCCAATGAGACGATCGATACCGTTCGGGCCCTTGCCGCCTGGATGACCTGGAAGACGGCGGTTGTCGACCTGCCCCTCGGCGGCGGCAAGGGGGGTATCACCTGCAACCCCAAGGAGCTCTCGCATAGCGAGAAGGAGCGTCTCGCTCGTGGCTACATCCGCGCCGCCGGGAAGATTTTCGGAGTCCACCGGGACGTGCCCGCCCCGGACGTCTACACCAATCCGCAGATCATGGCGTGGATGATGGATGAGTTCGAGGTTCTCTCCGGGGAGAAGCACCCCGGCGTCATAACCGGTAAGCCCTTGCCGATCGGCGGCTCCGCCGGGCGGATGGACGCCACCGCCCGGGGCGGCATCTACACCGTACGCGAGGCGTGCAAAGCCCTCGGCATCAATCCCAAGGGAGCCCGGGTTGCAATTCAGGGCTTCGGGAACGCCGGACAGTTTGCGGCGCGATTGGCGGAGGAGCTCCTCGGCTGCAAGATCGTTGCCATCTGTGACTCCCGCAGCGGCGTACACAATCCCGACGGCATTCCGGTGGATGCGGCCATCAATCACAAGCTCAAGGAGTCGACCCTCGAAGGCTTCAAGAGCGGTTCGCCGATCGAGCCGGATGATGTGCTCACGGTTGATGCCGACATTCTCCTCCCCTCGGCGCTGGAGAATGCCATTAGCAAAGAGAACGCCGATGCGGTGACGGCAAAGATCGTCTGTGAATTGGCCAACGGACCCACGACGCCGGAGGCGGACGACATTCTCTACAAACGCGGCGTCTTCGTGATTCCCGACTTCCTCGCGAATGCCGGGGGCGTGACGGTCTCTTACTTCGAGCAGGTGCAGAATACCTACAACTACTACTGGCTCGAGGAAGATGTGCACCGGCAGCTCGATCAGCGCATGACCCGCGCCTTTGCGGAGACGCATCAGATGGCACAGGAGAAAACCCTCGACATGCGCACCGCCGCCTACGCGATCTCCGTGGATCGTGTAGCCACGGCGTGTAAGCTCAGGGGCTGGGTGTAAGTCGCGTCAAAGGCGGTGAACGGTCCGCGGCGCTGCGGGCTCGTTCACCGCGCCGGTCGCAGCAGCGCGATGGCGCGGTTGCTCGGCGCGTCCAGATAGACGTCCATGGTCCGGTCCCGTGCCGTCGCGGCAATGTCCACGATCCGCACGACCTCTTCGGCATTGGGAAGCTCCGCCATGGCGGCTTCCGGAACAAACTCCCGCAGGACGTTCACGCCGTTTAGAAGCAAATCACTCTGAAAGGTCGACTCCTCGTTATCCGGATAGAGGGGGAGGGGAATGATGTCCGCCTCTATCAGGTCCTGGAAGAAGTGCGTGCCGAAGCTCACCTCGGGGATGTAGCCGCTCCGCTCTTCGGCGACCTCAATCAGCATGGTCGCGTTGTTTATGTCCCCGTAGGCGACCTTTACCCCGAGGTCGATGTTGTTGCTTCCCCACCGTCCCGGCCCAATGAGGATGAAGCGGCGCCCGGTGAGGGCGCGGTTCGCCCGCCCGACGATCCGCGCCACATGCACCTTGTCGGAACCCCGCGGCAGGGCGTGGTAGGCGTCGCCGTCCACGTAGACCACGTAGCGAATGTCGTTGAGCACGGCACTTCGCACAACATCCCGGGTCGTGTCGAATACCAGGTCCTTCTCGTCGTAACTCGGTATCTCCACCTTCTGCATGGAGTAGCTCGCCTCGTTGAGGGGCCGGCACTGGAGGACGTAGAGTTGCTCGCCGTCGAAGGCGAACTCCACCTCGACGGCGGTTCCGTAGGCGGACTCCAACTTCTTCAGGACACGGTGCATGAGGGTCGGAAGCTCGCCCTGCGCGATCTCCCCGTCAAAGGTGATTGCCGCCTGGCCGTAGTCGAGGTGGCTCGGGAATCGGACCGGCGTCATGAGGCGGTCCTCCTCCACGACGGAGATGATGCGCGACGGATCCATGGACCCCGGCGCCTCGCGACGGATCTCGTTGACCAGATCGACGAAGTGGACCGTCTCTACCTCCTTCGTTTCGAGGTTCAGCACGTCCACGTAGCGCTGAGAGTAGCGCATCTGCGCGCCGACGGTCGCCTCGGGCCGGAGGCTGGGGTGAGAGAGCGCGACGACGCGCGTGTAGTCGTCTCCTGAGCGCTCCACCGCGCGCGTGCCCAAGCCCATGACCAGGCGCATGAATCCGTCCTCACGGCGGATACGTTTGTTCCATCGGTACATGTTCTGCGAGACTGCGACGCCCGCGGCGGCGGGAAAGAAGTACTTCCCGTACTGTTTGCCCACCACCGGCTGTACGAGGACACACATCATGTCCTTGTAGTCCAATAGGTTCTTGTCCTTGCGATACTGGATAACGCTGCCGCCGAAGATGCCGAGAAAGACCGTCTTGATTGCGACGAGAAGCTCCTCGCAGCGCTCCTCGAAGCTTCCCTGGTTGGCAATGAAGACCGAATCGTACTTCCCGTAGAAGGGGAAACCCATCGAGTCTTCGAGGAGGCTGGAGGACCGCACGATGATCGGCCCCTCACCGATCCGTTTGAGCATCTCTTCGAAGCGCTCCTCGATCTCCTCGGGGAAGCTCCCCGCCATCATCTGTCGCTGTAAGCGTTGCTGCCGCTTCTCGATCTCATCCGGCTCCAAGTACTTGAAGCCGTGCGCCTCCTCGAGGCGGTTGTGCTCAATGAAGCTGTTGAAGACCTGAGAGGTGACGAAGTAGGCGGTGATTTCGGAAATCTCGTCTTCCAGTCCGGTGGGTTCCCCGAGAGTCGGCTTGAGGATGCGGTTGGCCAGGATCACGCCGGCGGACTTCCCGCCGATCCGGCTGTGCGCGACGTGGCGGCCCACGAAGCGCTGGATCAGCCGGTGGATGTCGCGCATGTTGATGTAGTGTTTGGCAACGCCAATGAAGAATAGGTTGTCGCTGATAAAGGCGTTGATCAGATGTACGCGGATCCCAATTGCAATGTTGGGTGAGATCTGGCTGAACCCGACCGGGAGCTCGTAGAAGTCCGACAGGAGGCGTTCGACCCGGCGCATGTCGAGCTCGTCGGTATGGAGCTCGGACCATATGCGTCGGGCGAGCTCCTCCTTGTGGGCGAGGTTGATGTAGTCGAGAACCTCACTGTCGTCGAAGGCCTCGAAGGCGGTGCCCATGAGGTGGGCCGCATAGACATGCTCCGGCTGGATGACGGAGGTCCAGGGATCGGAGAAGTACTGCGCCGGCGGATGATTCTCGGCCTGCTCCTGGAGCTCTTGCACGCTCGCGACGCCGCGCTCTTCCACGACGCGCTCAAAGGTGTCGACGACGTCCTTGAGTCGAACGCCCTCACGGAATATCAGTTGATAGAGGAGATGCTCACGGTAGTCCACGGGCGAATTATAAACCGCCATCTCCCTCGGCGCACCCCCGGCAAGATTGAAGCGGCGCGTCTATCCGTGCTACCGTCTTCCTCATGGACAACGTGCAGCTTGCACGAGCAAGCTCCGCCCTGGCGTCCCGCCTTGTTTCCTCGCTTTCCCGGGTCATTCGCGGTAAGGACGACTTCCTCCGAATGGTCGTCAGCTCCCTCATTACGGGTGGGCATCTGCTCATTGAGGATGTACCGGGCCTCGGGAAGACAACCGTTGCGAAGACCTTGGCGGCGCTCATCTCTCCCGAGGGGGATGAGCGGGATGGAGAAGGCCACGTCACCTTTCGGCGGATCCAGTTCACTCCGGATCTTCTCCCCTACGACATCACCGGCGTGGACATTTTCGACCCGGACAAACGAGCCTTCGTCTTTTCCCCGGGACCCGTTTTTGCCAACATCGTCCTTGCCGACGAGATCAACCGATCGACGCCGAAGGTGCAATCGGCGCTTCTCGAGGTTATGGCGGAGAGCCAGGTCACGGTAGGCGGACACACCTACAAAATGGATGATCTCTTCTTCGTCATGGGGACCCAGAACCCGGTGGAGGTGGAGGGGACCTATCCGCTTCCCCTCGCACAACTCGACCGCTTTCTCATGCGTCTCGAAATTGGGTACCCCGCTTCGGAGGTTGAGCTCGCAATCGTGAAAGACGATCCGTCGGTCACCATCATGCCGACGGTGGAGCCGGTGTGTACGCGACGGGACATCCTGGAGGCGCGCCAGGCCGCCCGGGAGGTGCACGTGGACGATAGCCTGTATCAGGCGGTGGTCGACGTCGCAAGATCGACCCGCGACCATCGGGCAATCGAATACGGCGTCTCGCCCCGCGGATCGCTCATGTTGATCCACGCCGCCCGAGCCTTCGCCCTGGTGAACGACCGAAGCTACGTTGTCGACCAGGACATCATAGATCTTGCTCCAGCTGTGTTGGGTCATCGAATTCGGCTACAAGACGCGCGGACCGACCCGCGAGAGCTCATTCGAGAGGTGACCCTTTCCCATGTCGACCGACTCCATTCGTAGCCGCTATCGGTGGAACGCGAGCGGCATTGGTGTTCTCACCTCGGGAGTTGTGCTGCTATCGGTCGGCGTGATCCGGACCGAGCCGGTAAGCTTGCTCCTCGGCGGGGGGATTGCGGTGCTCGGCGCCTACGTTGCCCTTGCCGGGCTCGTCGCTACAGCCCTTCTCACCCGCGCGGTGCGGCGTCGGGATTCGTCCCTGGGCATTGTCATTTCACCGGCCGAAGTGTTTGCCGGAAGCGCCGTTGAGATTTGGCGCGCGGATGCTCCCCCTCCATCCATCTTGGCTCCTCCCGGCTTCGTAAGCACTCTGTCCGGGTCGCTGCGGGGTCCGGGAGAGCGGGAATTGCGCTTCGGGATTCCTCTCTCCGGCCGGCGCGCTGAGCGTCGATTCCAGGCTCCGCACCTCGAGCGCGGCAGCTATCACGCCTGGACGGCGTCCATTGAGCTGCGCGACCTCTTGGGCTTCAGCCGCGGATGTGTCGACGTTCCCACCGAGCTCCACGTCCGCGCGCTCCCTCTTGTCGAGAATCCGGAGATTTCCCTGCGGGCGGGTTCTAACGTCGGCGGAGAGCGAGCGCGCTCTCCCATTCGGCAACGAACGGATGATCTCCTCGAGACTCGCCGCTACGTCCCCGGGGACGATATTCGGCGGGTCAACTGGAAGATGTTCGCACGGTGGGGTGAGCTCCTGGTGCGAATCGGGGAGGAGGTACCGCCGCCGCTGGCGACGCAGCATTGCGTGCTCTATCCCGGTGCTCCGGCCCCTTTTTTGACCGATACGAGGCGGTTCGAAAACAGCGGTGATTCGACACTCGTCGGCGAGCTCTGCGATCGGCTGGTGGCCGTATTCGGCGGCTACTGTCTGGCACTTCACGAAGCGGGTGTCGGCGTGACGGCCGAACTGCCTGAGAGTGAGGCGCCGGTGCTCGTGGATGCGTCGGAGGAGCACCTCTTCCTCCGGGAGTTGGCCGCTGTTGAATGGACGTCGGAAATGCCGCAGCCCCGGGAAACCGCGGAACGACACGTTACGGTCTTCGCGGCCGCCGGAGCTGTCGGACTGTACGACTATCTCGCAGCCTTGCACCGCCAGGGGAGTTTGCTGAGTGTCGTGAC
>CAYPTH010000001.1:18248-80192 GCA_964413635.1 uncultured Spirochaetaceae bacterium | reverse complement strand
TGGCTTCCTCCATGGCAGTGGCGAGAACCGTGCCTCCGCCACTCCTGAGCCGCGCCACGTCGCGAGCTATCCCCTCTCGTCGCGCGGCACGGGTGATCGGTACCGTTCGCTCGACCGAAGCGTCGAAGGAGATCAGGCCAATTAGGTGATAGGGATTCATGATCTCAACGGAGGAGAGAACCGCCTCCTTCACGACGTCCAGCTTGGAGACGCCCGTGCCGGGGGAGGCTTCCATGCTCCCGGACTTGTCGACGACGAAGAGCATGGCGAGGGTAGGCACGCGCACCGTCGAGGTCACATCCATGCTGACCGGCAGTAGCTGTTCCACCGGGGTCTGGAAGTAGCCACCCGCCCCGAAGGAAGCGGGTCCGCCGAGCATGATCAAGCCGCCGCCGGTCTGCCTGACGTAGCGCTCGAGCTCGTTCATCCTCGAAAGGGAGAAGCGCGCCGCCGGCACGTTGTCGACCACCACCGCTTCGAAGGCGGAGAGCTCCGTGAGGGTCGCCCCGAGCTCACTGGGGCTTCGTCCGACCACGCGGATATCCTGTGTTGCCAGGGCGCGCTCGAAGGGACGCGGCTGCTCCGAATCTCGTAGGTACAGCACCCGCGTGCCGCTACCGACGCGCAGGGCCGCGGCGGCGCGATTGTTTTCGGACAAGGTATCCGCGTCGCTTTCCAGGATCGCTCGGTAGGTGTGGATTCCCGGCGCCTCCGACTCGTCTCGGTAGCGGAAGACACTTCTCCCACGGCTCAACTCCACCCGGTCCGACCCAAGAGATTCGCCGTCACGATAGAGGTAAAGGGTGCCCTGTGCGGGCCCGCTGCTTTGGGTCACCACGGAGATTTCAAAGACATCCCCCGCGTCAACTCGTTCGGGAACCCGCAACTCGGCAATGCGGGTTTCACGTCTCTCCGGATCGCCGGTGAAGACCGTGGAGAGGCGAACGCCGCGGCGCCTCGCCGACGCTGCCGCCGCGCGGGCGTTCCCGGCGGTTTCCGTGCCGTCGGAGACCAGGACGATGCGCCGGTCGCCGGACTCCGGCAGCTCCGCTACGGCGTGCTCGATTGCCCCGGCAAGGTTGCTTGCGCCTTTTCGGAGGGTGTCTTCGAAAGCGGCGGCGTCTGCAAGGACGGCCTGGAGCTCGGCGCTGCGAGAGGTCCGGGCGACAAGAACTCGGGACTCCCCGGCGAATCCCATGACGCCGGCGCTATTCGGCGAAGACAGCTCCTCCGTGGACGCGGAGATCAGCGTGAGCGCTTCGTCCCTGCTCGCCTGCGAGACGCTCGCCGAGGCGTCTATCAGGTAGATCGTGTGGATGCCGGGGTCCCGGCCGCTCACGGAAGGACCGGCAAGGGCCAGGGCTATCGCGACAAGCGCGCCGACGCGGAGACCCGCCGACAGCGTCCGGTAGGGCGAGCGCTCGAGGAGCAGGGCGAGCCCGCCGGCGAGGAGGAGCCCCACGGCGACGATCAGAAGCCACGGTGTTGCGAAGGAGAGCGTCATGACCGTCGGCTCCATAGCAGGGAATCAGCGAGAACGAGGAGTCCGGCCAGGAGCAGGAAAAGCCGCCACAGGTCGCGACCAGTTCGTGGCTCCCCCGCAGTATCGAGGGTCACCTCTTGCGGCGGTGCAAACCGGGGCGTCAAGTCGCTCTCCTCCGCGCTGAGAAGGTTCACCGCCAGGGCGGAGCGAGTGTCGCCGCGGTTGATCTCGTACAAGCCGACGTGGCTGGTCTCCGCAAAGGGGACGGTAAGCTCGTCGCCGGTGTAGGCGGAGACCTCACCATTGGGGTGCGTCACTCGTACCGGTGTTCCCGGCAGCGTCTCGAGCTGTACGACCTCACCCGCCGAGATCTGCCAACTCTCTGCTTCTCCACCGTGCGGGTAGAGCCACTCAATGGCTCGCCGCATGAGCATGGGAAAGCCGGGGTGCAGGGGCACGTTGCTCCGTTGCAAATCGAAGCCGAATCCGACAACACGGACGCTCGGTGTGTCGGCAACGTAGCCGAGGACGTGGGCCCCGCGGTTCAGGATGGCCCGCGCGCCGGCGCCGAGAATGTAGGGGCGAGCGATGCGCAGAAAGGTTCCGGACATGTCGATTCCGGCGGTCACCGGATGCGTGTCGGACCACGCCACGTCCCCAACGTTTTCGATGAAGCCCGCGGGTCGAACGTGAATGCCGGCAACGGTGCTGTTAATGGCGAGTACGCGTCCCTCGACAACGGGGACTTCCTCGAGACGATCGAGGACAAGGACATCGGCATCAATCTCCGGGCCGTATTCGCGGTATTGCGTGAGACGTACATTCGGATGGACCGCCAGGGCGCTTGCGAGAAAGTGGTTGCCCTCGCCAACGAGCGCTACATCGATGCTCCGGGTTCCGGAGAGGGCGGCGAAGGCGCGGTTGTCCGCGGCAAGCGCGTCATCAACGTCTAGCGACAGGAGCATTCGTCCGCCGGCCGCGCCGACAAGGTCCGCCGTGACGGTTGTGGTTCCGCCACCCGCCGCCGAGACGTTGCGAGATGTGACGAGGTTCCCGTTCTCGAGGAGTCGTACCGTGGCGTCCACGCGGGTGCTTCCATTGTTGGCAATCCGCGCAAAGAGCTGGTAGGCGCTATCGTCGGGGGTGCGCCGGATCTCGAAAGCGGTGATTCCGGCGTTATCCGCGGGAGTCCCGACGGCGTGCACGGTATAGCGCTCCGGGTCGAAGGCAAGCTCCGCCGGGGCGAAGGCGGCATCCGTGATGATCTCCACCGCGGCGCTGCGCTCCTCACGCGTTATTGTTTCGACGAAGTCGAGGGCTCCGACAATGTCGGTCGCCTCGTCGGTGGCGCTCACGGTCTCGATCGCATCAATGAGGCGAGGGTCGCCGCGGTCGAAGGTCCCGACGAGGCGTGGGGAGGCACCCATCTCGATCAAGGTGAATTCGGTGGCGCGGGAGGAACCGCGGACAATCTCCACGGCGGTCCGGCGCGCCGACGCAATACGAAGTCCCGAGGAGTCCCTCGCCGCCATGCTCGCGCTGGTATCCACGAGCAGGACGCGATGGTCCGCGGCTGTGGGCAGGGAGGATCGTAGAGTCGGCTGGGAGAGCGCGAGCGCTGCAAGAATCACCGCGAGGACTTGAAGAAGCAAGTGCCAATTCAAGACGCGCTTGATCCAGAGGCGACGGCGCTTGCTTGCCCCCAAGCGCTTCCAGATCATGATTGACGAGACGGGCTGAACCCGGCGGCGTTGAAAGAGGAGATGGGCCAGGACAATGATTGGAACGAGCGCAAGGAGCCAAAGGCCCAGGGTTTGCGTGATGATCACTACCGTGCTCCCCCGGCGGATCGATACTCCCTGGGCTCAATGAAGCTCAAGAGGACCTCCTCGAGGGGCGTATCGATGCGCGCTCGGACGTACTGGGCGCCGTAGCCTTCAATGAGAGTGCGCGTTTCCAATGCAAAGCGTCCGAAGGCCTCGGCGTAGGCGCGGGCTGCGGCTCGATCCACGGTGATCTCGTAGCGCTCCCGCGTCTCCTCGTCTTGTAGTGTGAGGGGACCCCGCGCCTCCGGGTGCTCCTCCTCGCCGGTGTATACGTGAAAGAAGACGACGTCCGCATTCCGTACGGCCAAGGCGCGCAAGCCCTCTTCGAGGCCACGCTCGTCCAAGAAGTCGGTGATGAAGATTACCAATGCACCACGGCGGATCTGCTCCGCTACCGCAAAGGCGCAGGAACCGATGGAGGTTTGCCCCGCGCACGTGACTCCCGAAAGGTACTCGAGGAGCTCAACGGGAATGGTTCCGCGGCGGGTCTGCACGAAGCGATCGTTCACTGCGTCGGAGAAGGGCATGAGCGTGACCCGATCGAGCTGCCGAGTTGCCAGAAAGCCGCACGCAGCTGCCAGTCGCCGTGCAGATGCGAACTTTCGGTCTTCCACGCCCATTGAACGGCTGGTGTCGAGCATGAGGTACACGTCTTGGCTCCGCTCGGCGCGAAAACGGCGGACGAAGAGGCGCTGCAGGCGCAGGTACGCGTTCCAGTCCACGGAACGCAGGTCCTCCCCCGGCTCATAGGGACGAAGCTCGGAGAACTCCAGACTTGCGCCGTGGCGTCGACTCAGATGACCTCCGGGAATCGGGTTGCGCGGTGAGCGAGTCAGTGGAATTGTGAGGCCTTCGAGGAGTGCTAGGAACTCCGGCGCGAAAATGGCCTCATCGATCTCGCGCTTCATGCATCCTTCTCAGGGACGGTGTCGAGAATGTTCTGCACCACGGTCTCGCTGGTCAGACCTTCCGCTTCGCCGCGGAAGTTGAGGACGACTCGGTGACGGAGGCTGGGAAAGGCGGCTCGACGAATGTCCTCCGGGGCTACGTGAAAGCGTCCCGCGAGAAGGGCAAAGACCTTGCCCCCCAGGACCAAGCTTTGGGCGCCCCGGGGGCTCGCACCGTAGCGGACGAAGCTGCGTACCCCTTCGAGCGCCCCGGCTCGGTCGGGGTGAGTCGCAAAGACCAGTCGCACGGCGTAGCGCTTTATGTCTTCCGAAACCACCAGGGTTCTCACGAAGTGCTGCATCTCGGCGATGTCGTCGCCGGATAGCGCCTGTTCCACGGTCGGCACCGCAGCGCCGGTTGTCCGGTTGAGGATTTGCATCATCTCGGCGTTGTCGGGGTAGCCCACGTGCAGCTTGAAGAAGAATCGGTCGAGTTGCGCCTCGGGAAGCGGGTACGTTCCCTCGAGCTCGAGCGGGTTCTGCGTTGCCAGAACGATGAACGGCAGCTCCAAGGGGTAGGTGGTGCCGCTGATCGTTACGCGCTGCTCCTGCATGGCTTCCAACAGGGCGGACTGCGTCTTCGGCGTCGCCCTGTTGATCTCATCCGCCAGAAGAATCTGGGTGAATATGGGGCCTTGTCGGAAGCTTATCTGCTGATTGCCGAGATCGTCCTGCACCAGGGTGTTGGTGCCCAGAATATCCGCCGGCATGAGATCCGGGGTAAACTGCACCCGAGTTGCCGTGAGATCCAGGGATTCGCCGAAGGCGCGAATCAGCATCGTCTTTCCAAGTCCCGGCACTCCCTCTAAAAGCGCGTGACCGCCGGAGAGGAGGCAGGCAAAGACTTCTTCTATCAGCTCGCTGTGGCCCACAATGACGCGGCTGATCTGCCGCTGCGCGCTGCGCAACTTGTCGAGGTAGCTCGCTGCAAGCTTCTCGGTTTGTTGGCCTACGCTCCCACTCGGTGAATCGTTCATGCGTTACTCCATCTCCGCCGCTCTGGCTATCCGCAGGAAGTAGTCTCGAACGTATCCCTGCATGTCGGCAGGAACCGTGCTGCGGCCCACAGCCGCCTCGATCTGTCTCTGGAACTCGGGGGTCACCGCGCGCTCCTCGAGGGAGGTTCGGGGCTCACCAGGGGTCTCGCGGGAGAAGAGCTCCGTAAAGGCGCTGTGCTCCTCGTTCGACGGGAGCTCGGTCATCTCTCGAATGATCTCGCTCAGGCGCGCCGTCGGTTCTTCTCCCAGGTCCGGGGTGCTGCCAATTCCCGCCTCGTCGCTCGTGCCTTGCACGGATGAACCGCCCTGCTCCCGCTCGCCGCTGCGCCCGGAGCCGGGTTGCTCGTCGGGCTGCGGCGCCGCGTCGTCGGACCGATCGGATCTCGACTCGTCCCCTTGTGCCAGTTGCTCTCCCAATTCCTGGAGGTTGTTCTGGGCGGAGCGAAGCTCCCTGCCCAAGTCCTCTGCGTCCCCTTCGTCCCCTTCGTCCCCTTCTCCGCCGGACTCCGTCCCATCTTCCTCCGGCTCCTGCGTCGAGTCCCCGGCGGCCGCGCCATCCCGGGCCGGGGCGGGTTCCCCATCACTGGTCCCGCCGATATCCACCGGGGCGCTCGAGCCGTCCTCGACGCGCCTCGCTCGAAGCGAGCCGGTGGTTTCGGCCTCGCCCTCTAGCTCGTTGCGGCCCGCCTCTTCTCCGGCGACCAGATCGCTGGCTCCGAGGCTCCGCATGTGATTCTCGAGGCGCGGAAGAAGCTCGTTCAGCTCCCGCTCGATCTCCTTCTGCTCGGGACGGCTCTCCAAGGTATCACTCAGCTCTTCGAGTTGTTGCGCGAGCCGCGCTCCCTCCTCGTCGCCGAGGGCTTCGGAACGCCGGGCGATCCGCCCGGATTGGCTGCGCAACTCCTCAATGTAGCCGGCCCATGGGTTTGGCGGGGCGTCCCGGCTGATCCCCTGCGCGGCGAGAAGAATGACCAAACACGCCAGCGCGCCCAGGGGAAGCAGGTAGAGCCGGCGCGGCAGGGCAAGGGGATAGACCGTTTCCGGACGCAGATACTGCACCTGTGCAAGACCCTGGTCAATGACGATGTCAGCAACGTCGGATCCTTCGTGATCCTTGCCCTCCTTCTCGCTCTGTTTCCGGACTCGCCAGAGCTCGAAGGCGGTTGGGAGGAGATGGCGATACCCGTACGCGAGGTCGGCGTCCCACAGAACCCGCTCAGGTCGCGCATCAACTCTCACCGCTTGTACGACCGCGCCCAGAAGCGCCAGTCCGGATGGGATGAGCCAAATGACGAGACCGGGAATGGCGAGGGGCGAGAATGCGCTCACTGCCATCAGGGCGGCCATGCACAGGAGTGCGTACGCCTCGTAGAGGACGACATGGCGCACAAAGGTGTTTTGCCGTAGATGCCGGGCGAGTTGGGCCGTTACGAGCGGAAAGGATTTGGGAGACTGGCTGCGTCGGTTCAGGATTCTGCCCCTCCGCGATGGCGGGCCGCGTATCCCGAAAATACCACCAAAGCCGTCATGAATCCAGCAAAGCCCAGATGGTACACCGGCGCCATCAGTGGGCGGTGCGCTTCGAGCTCCACGAAGAAGATACTGCCGCCACCGATGCGTGTCGCCTGCGCCGCGTTGGTCACCGCGACAATGGGGTTGGCCGCCGGGAGCCAGTAGGCGGTTGCGTAGAAGGCGCCAATGACAAAGAGCCACATGAGGACATACTGAAGCGATCGATTCCGGGTAATTCCTTGGGTCAGCACGCCGATGGGCCGGAAGACAATAGCCGTTGAGAGGAGAATTGCCAGCACCTCCGCGCTCGCTGCGAGAGGGGCGCGGGAGACCGATCCGCCGATTACCACAATTGGAGCAGCCACGGCGGTAAGACACGCCGCGCCATAGAACTCCCAGAGCACGCGCCTCAGGCCACTCGGCAGACCCTTTGGCAGGCCCTTTCGGGGGTCGCGAGCCTCAATCCCATCACCGTCGGATGACCAACTGTCCAACGAGGCGCCCGGCGGTGTGGTAAGAACGCCCTGGTATGCACTTCCAATGGCAAGGGCCAAGGGCAGCACGAAGGCGGCGAACTCGTACACAATCGGAACGTTTCCGTATCGGAAGAATGCAACGTAGCTCGACGCGGGCCACAGAATCACCACGAACAGGGTCAGAAAGACGGAGAGGTGGAGGAGAAAGGCCGAGATACGCGGCGTGTTTTCCCCCCACGGCTCAGCCCCCGGCTCAGCCCCCGGCCGGCGCGGATTCTTCACGGCGCGACCTCCTCGCTCTCCCGCGGAACGGGCATCTGGATTTCGGCGATCGCGAAGCTGTGATGTGCGTCGAAGGGGGGCTGCGCGGTCGTGACCGGTGCCAGCTGCGTGGCTATCGCAATAAGCAATCCCTGCGCTTGCGCGGCGCTACCAACGGGGCCGAGTGACGCTTGCCGAAGCTCGACGACCTCCCTGATCCGTGGAGGAGCTCCGTCCCAGGAAACGGGGGCAGCGGCGTCGTAGCTGCGCTCCACGTTTTGGCCGGGGCTTACGCTTCCGATGTCGTATATGCTGCTACTGAAGACCAGGAAGGCCTCCTCTATGAGGTGCCCGGTCCTATTGGAGAGCTCGACGGCTCCTCCCTGAGCGTCTCCAATGAGCCTCACCTGCAGTGGAGTTGGCGCACGATCCGCCAAATAGTAGTGCGCCTCGCGCCATCGGGGAAGGGCCGTCTCCAACATACGCTTGCCCCCTGCCAGATGGACGTGATTCGCCTCGCCCTCAATGGGGATGACAGCTGCACCTTCCGGGGGAAACAGCGTAAAGGCGCGACCCTCCGCGGCGAGAGCCAGGACGTCTCGCTCGACGTGTGCGATAGGCGCTTCCGCAGCCCCGGCGATCCGCTGAATCTCGATGAGCGCATGGCGCGGAGCGGGATTTGCAACCGAGAGGACGAGATAGAACGCCCCGGCGACGGCCAGGGGGACGCCGATCAACGCCGGGGCAACGCTCCTGTTTCCCCGCTGCATCAGCCGGATGAGAACGGCAAAGGCGGCGAGGTAGGCGGCGAGGGCCAAGGCTATGAGCCACCGCGACGGGTAGTCGTAGATCGGCCCGTCGAGGATCGCCTGATTGACTGGATCGTTGAATGGTTGCCGCCGAACCAAGACGGGAAGCGAGGGGTGCGAGGGGTGCGTGGGGCGCAGTGCGCCGTGGGCGGGGCTGAGGGCCAACTCACGAATGCTTCTGCGCGCCGTCGCCGCCGCTTCGTCGCCGGCGGTCAGTCGGGGGGCTGGGAAATCGAGGCGGTGGATACGACCTGCACCGAGCCTCCGTGTCGTGAAGGCGCCCTCGAGCTCTTTCTCCGTCCTGTCCCCCTCGGTCCACAAAGATGTTATGCGCTTTTTTTCCGGCGCGCCGGGCCGCGGATCGGTCACGATCACCACGCCCCCGCGGATTACCCAGTCACGCACTGCCGTCCATTGGGGGGAGGACAGGCGATTGAGCGGGGCGTCGGCAAGAAAGAGCAGGTCGACGCCGTGGTATCCATACCACGCCTCCGGGAGGAACTCGGGAAGGGGATACGCCACCGCGATGGGCCCCGAGGCGCGGAGGCGTATCCCCTCCGTCTCAATCCCCGGCGAGGAGAGGAGAGATTCCAGACTGCGATCGGCGGAAAGACTTACCACGAGCGCCTCCGGAGCAATTCGGGAGGTCGCATCGATCTCTTCCTGGTAGATCATCCCGTCTTCGTTCCGAAGTGTGATCTCGACGGGAAGGGCGGGAGTGCCGACCGGAACAATGTAGCGCAGCACCTCGCTCACGCCTTTGCCAATGTGGACCTCCTCTCGAACGACGAAGGGGTAACGTTCCGTGGAGGTGCGTTGTCCCTGCACGCTGCGCACCGCAAGCTCGCCGCGGATGGCGTCGCCGAAGTTGCTCAGGCGGACGACGACCGGCGTCCAGCGTCCGGGTTTTCCGAGCCCGTCGAATCCATAGGTGATGGATACGCGGACGTCGATATCTTGTGCCACCACGGGGGCGGCGGCAACAGCAACCAGCGTGAGCGTGAGCGCGGGGACGAGCAATAGTCTTCCTCGCCGCATACCCCGGCGGCCCCTCACGAGTCCGTCTCCTTCGGGAGTATGCCGCGCCGCTGGAGCCGTTCGCTCAGTTGCTCGTAGGTCATCCCGGCCTGCTTCACCAAATCGTAGGCGTAGCTGCTGCTCTCGGGGACGCCCGGAACAATCCGGAATGTCCGTACCGCTCCGTGTTCGGTCGTTTCTACTTGCGCAGTCAAGGCGCTGTAGTGGCCCATGGATTCGGCCGTCCGAGCCATGTCGACGAGATGCGTTGCGACGAGGGCGCGGGTCCCGGCGTCGGCGAGGGCTTTGAGTACCTCACTTCCAAAGGCAATCGCCTCGCTTGGATTCGTGCTCGCAAAGGATTCGTTCAGGATCACGAAGCTGTCGGAGGAGAGCTCGTCGAAAATCTCGGAGAGCCGAGCAACCTCCTCTCCGAAACGGCCGAGCTCGCTGGCGCTGTGCTCACGCTGCGGAAAGTGCGTTGCCACGTAGTCCACTGGACTCACCGTCGCTTCTTTGGCGGGCGCGAACAGCCCCGCCTGCGTCAGCACCTGGAGTTGACCGAGCGCTTGGAGATAGGTGGTCTTGCCCCCGCGGTTCGGCCCCGTCACGATCGCGCCCCGCTTGTTCGGACCCATGGCAATGTCGTTCGTCACCACTGGCTCTCCGTCGGGCGAGCCCTCATTTAGCCGGCGAAGGGCAAGGGGCAGGTTGTAGACTGCCCGGGCGGAGAGGGTGTGGGATGTCGTCGCATCCAGCGTGGGGGTGCAGGTCGGCAGACCCGCCGCGTGGAGGCGATCGGCCAGATCGGCCGCGCCAATGAAGAACTCCAATTCATCCGGGAGCGACTGGATTACCTGCGTCTCTACGCTCAGGAAGGACTCGATCTTCGAGAGGATGCGCTTCGAGGTCGTCCGCATTATCCCCTCCAAGTCCTGAAAGAGGGGACTCAAGGGCATTTTCGTTGTGTACGCCGACTGTCCGTTTCCCCCGGAAGGGCTTCGATGCAGCGGCGCGGAGACCGGTTTTTGTTCGCCCGACCGGAAACTGCGAAAGAACTCGGTCAGGAGCCCCGTCTCGGAAAAGGGCCGGTCGTGAACGGATACGAGCTTTGCCTCCACCGGCCGGAGCCGGTCGTCCAGGTTCACGCCGATCGTCACGCTGCGTCGCTTGCGCAATCCCTCCTTGAGAGGCGGGATCTCGCGGCGCAAGGCTTCCACTGCGTTGCCCGACCGGCGCTCCGCAACGGCGTCGCGAAGGGCGCGGAGGCCAGCGGCGGAGGCGGGTGGAGACGCGAGGTCGAAGGCAGCATGCAGTGCGTCGAGGCACTCCACGTAGAGGTCCAACTCACCAATGCGCCAGACCGCGCTGAGAAACGGCGAATCGGTGCCGCCCTGGGAGTGGCTAAAGACGGTGAGCTCACGAATCTTGGGAATTACTGCACGCAGCCGCTCCCGAACTTCCCGATGTTCGTGGAGAAAGCGAAAGCTCTCTTGACGATAGCGAGTGACATCCGGATCGAGGGGCAGTTGTGTGAGGGCGCGCTCGACCAGCCGCCGCCCCTGGGGTGTGGCCGCAAAGGCTTCCACGAGGACGTCTATCTCGAGATCCTGCACCGCGTCTTTCGAGATCCGGCGAGTATCCGAATCCGCGCCTAGCAGACTCATTGTGCTTTGTTTCGACACACCTTACGTTACTATGGAGGCACGGTCACGTCAAAATATCGTGACAAAAACGTATTCGATAATTCAGAAATAAGAATTGACTCGCAGGGGAAGTATTCCGATTATTTGGCGGGACGTAATGGGCGGTACTCGGAAGGAGCGTGTTCATGGCTAGATACTCTCACGATGCGATCATACTCGGCGGCGGCGCCGGCGGTCTCGTTACCGCTGTTGGGTGCGCACAACTGGGTCTCAAGACGGCTATCATCGACAAGGAGCGTCTCGGAGGCGACTGTCTCTACTACGGCTGCGTGCCGAGCAAGGCTCTTCTCAAGAGTGCAACGGTCTACCACCAGGCGCGGCAGTTTCAGCGCTACGGTCTTCCCGAAGCGCGCCTTCCCGAACCCGATATGCAG
Organism: uncultured Spirochaetaceae bacterium; assembly: GCA_964413635.1. Taxonomy (GTDB): domain Bacteria; phylum Spirochaetota; class Spirochaetia; order DSM-27196; family PWMO01; genus CAYFQV01. The sequence continues at coordinate 68,783 of CAYPTH010000001.1, read as the reverse complement.
CAGGTCAACGCTCGCGTCCAGAGCGTGATCGCCGGCATTGCGCACCACGACGCTCCCGAGCGCTTCGAGAAGATGGGCGCCGAGGTCTACCTGGGAGACGCCAAATTCACCTCCCCCCACGAAATTGTCGTCAACGACTCTCAGCGTATCTCCGCGCGGTCGATTGTGATTGCCACGGGGAGTAGTCCTCGCGGCCTTCCCATTCCGGGGCTCGAGGAAACCGGCTATATCACGAATCTGAATGTGTTCAGCTTGAGCAGACGGCCCGACCGCTTGCTGGTCATTGGCGCCGGGCCAATTGGAACGGAAATGACCCAGGCCTTCCTGCGTCTCGGCAGCAAGGTTACGACTCTGGACGTCGCACCCCAGATCCTGCCAAAGGACGATGCCGACATGACGCAGATCGTACACGATCGCATTGTCGCCGAAGGGGGTGACCTGCGTCTGGGCGTCAAGATTTCACGGGTCGAGCAAGACGGCGCGACGAAACGGGTTGTCCTGGACAACGAGGGGAGCGAAGAGATCCTCGAGGGCGATGAAATTCTCGTCGCCGCCGGTCGGAAGGGCAATACCGACGGCCTCGCGCTTGAAGCCGCAGGGGTGCAAGTCGACAAAAGCTTCATACCGACCGACAGCAAGCTCCGTACGTCGCAGCGCCACATTCTGGCCGTCGGTGACGTGAACGGACGCTACCTCTTTACCCACGTCGCCGGAGCCGAAGGCTCTGTTGCGGTTCGTCGCATTGCCCTGCGGGTGGGCGGAAGCATGAACTATCGCAACATTCCGTGGGTCACCTATACCGATCCGGAGCTCGCCTCGATTGGATACAACGAGCAGAGCGCCCGAGAGGCAGGGCTCGACTATGATGTCATTCGACAGCCCCTCGACTCGAACGACCGGGCAAACGCGGAAGGAGAGCCCGGTGGTCAGATGAAGATCATCCTCGACAAGAAGGGCCGGGTCATCGGCACGCAGATCGCGGCGCTCCACGCCTCGGACCTGCTCCTGCCGTCGCTCTTTGCGGTGAACGGTGAGTGGAAGGTGAGCAAGCTCATGGCTCCGATCTTTCCATATCCGAGCCTCGGCGAGGTGCACAAGAAGGCCGTCTCCGGCTTCATGGCGCCGAAGCTGTTCAACAAACGAGTCCGAAGGATCCTGCGCTTCCTCCACGGCTACCGCGGCGACGTACCCACTGAAGGAGCGTACCATGCCTGAAAAGCCCTCTTCCGGTTCAGCCGTCAAGGTCATTGGATTGATTGTTGCAGCCGTGGTGTTGCTCTTCCTCGGGTGGTACCTCGAGGTACCGCGATACCTTCGTATTGCCCTGGACTGGATCGACGGTATCGGCGCCGTCGGCCCCATAATATTCATTGCCCTCTACATTGTCCTGACGGTTCTCTTCGTTCCCGGGTCGATCCCCACCCTTGGTGCCGGCGCCGTCTTTGGTGTTGTCTGGGGAACGATCTACGTGTCCGTCGGTTCGGTCCTCGGTGCAACCGCCGCCTTCTTGGTGGGCCGCTATTTCATGCGGGATTGGGTCTCCAAGCAGATCGGCCGGAGTGAGCGCTTCTCCGCCGTGGACGATGCAATTGGCCAGGAGGGAGGGAAGATCATCTTTCTCCTGCGCCTGAGCCCGCTCTTTCCCTTTAACCTCTCCAACTACATCTACTCCTTGACGAAGGTCGGCGTCGGCTCCTACATGCTCGCCTCTTGGGCGGGCATGCTTCCAGGCACCGTCATGTACGTCTACATTGGCTCACTCATTGAGAGCCTCGCCGTGCTTGGAGCCGAGGAGCGCGCGCGTACGACCGGGGAGTGGGTGCTCTACGGTGTGGGTCTGGTGGCAACCGTTGCGGTGACCATCTACGTGACCCGCGTGGCGCGGCGTGCGATCCAGCGCAAGGTCGGCGGTCCCGCTGATGCTGCGCAGGAGTGAGAGCGAGCCAACCGGGAGTCCGATCGAATCGATCCTTGTGACCGGAGCGACCGACGGTATCGGCCTCGCCCTCGCAGAGACACTTTCCGCGAAGGGAAGGCGCGTGGTCGCGGTGGGCCGCCGCCCGCCGGGGGATGCGCCCTTTGCCGCCGACGACGGAAGCGGCGGGGAGCGCGACAATCTCGACTACAGGCAAATCGATCTCTCAAGGCTGTGGCACTCAGGTGACGGCGCTGCGCTGCGTTCCCTTCCAGAAAAGATTGGCGCGGTCGTGCACAACGCCGGTCTGGGTGTGGTGGCGCCCCCGGGCGCCGGCGACCTGAAGATCTTTCTCGCCGTGTTGGAGGTGAATCTCTGGGCCCCCATTCATCTGGCCCACACGCTGGAAGAACGGCAAGAGCTCACCCCCCGGGTAATGGTTCATCTCTTCGTTTCGTCCGTCATGGCCTCCCACCCCTGCCGTAACTTCGCAAGCTATGGCGCTTCAAAAGCCGCTGTGGAGGCCTTCGCATGGAATCTCGCCGCGGAAGGCTCGGGTCACCGGCGGGTGGTGCGGAGGACGGTGGCCGTGCTGCGGCCAGGTAGCACCCGAACCGGTATGCACTACAAGAGCGGCCTGCTGTCGGCGGACTCCCCTCCCCGCGGCGCGGCGCCTGAGCGGGTCGCCGCCGCCGCCGCCGTCTTGCTGCGCCGCGCCGCGGCGAACCCTCGACGGCAATTGCGACGACGAAGCGCCGGTAGAGTCAACACCCTCGTCTACGCGGTCGGAGGGCTAAGCACCTTCTTCGGGCGTCACCGTGCGACGTCGGCTCTGCGTCGCGCGCGACCATTCGGCGGATGGAGGGATGCCCGCATCGTGGTTACCGGAGGGGCAAGCGGTATTGGGAAGGCAATAGTGCAACTCCTCGCGGCACGGGGAGCCGACGTCCTTGTTGCCGATCTCCCGACCGAAGAACCCGGATTGGTGGACTACGCGCTTGATCTCTCCCGGGAGGAAGAGGTCGTGGCCTTCGCGGAGTTTCTGCGCAGCGAGTGGGGCGGCGGAAGCCGCGGCGGTGTACACGCGGTATTTCACTGTGCCGGCATCAGCGCTGTGGGGCGCTTCGGGGAGGTTCCACTTGCAGCGCACCGCGCAGTGTACGAGGTAAATCTGCGCGCACCGCTGTTGCTTACGGAAGAGCTCCTCCGGGAGCGGGAAGGGGCCCGGGCATTGCGACGGGGAGCGAGCGTGGTGTTCTTCTCGACTCTCGGTGTGCGTACCGGCTATCCCGGTGCGGCGAGCTACACTGCGACAAAGGCGGGATTGGTCGGGTACGCGGAAGGCATTCGTCCGGACTGTGCCGTAGACGGGGTGCACATCTGCACAGTCATGCCGGGGCCGGTTCGCACGCCCCACGCGCGGCGCTACAGTCCGCCGGGGAGCCGGGAGGGAAGACGTCGTAGCCCCGAGCTGGTAGCTCGGGAGGTGGTGAGCGCCGTTGAGCACCGCGCCGCCGTCGTTGTTCCGGGCACCTCTGCCAAGCTCCTCGGGGTCTTCGGCACGCTATTCCCAAGGCTCACTACCGCCCTCTTTCGACGGACGCTTCTCGATCGTACCGAGAAACCGCTTCTCCCGCCACAGTAGCCGCCGCGCCGGCTGCGGCGCCACCATTACGCTCACGGTTCGTTGAGCGACCAGTCGTAGTCGTAGTCGACACGCCCCTCATAGTCTCTCAGGAAGGCGGCAAGCTCGGGTCGCGCGTGTTTCCCCAGATGATCCACCACGCCCTCGAAGCTGCCGCCAAAATCCTCGGTGAACCATTGATAAATGCTCGACAGCACAATGGGCTCCGAGGAGGTGTCCACACCCCGAGGATGGTTGATGTAGGAGGCCGCCCCACGATTGATTAAGCGCTCGTAGTTGTCCGCCGTGAAGGGCTCAGGCTGGAGATTCGGACAGCCAATGCTTGCACAGTTCACCGCGTAGTGGATCCGAGGGTCTTGGTAGATCGGTCGCAGTATTCGGTGCTCGATGTCATTTAGGGTGATATCCACTCCCTCAACGCTCATCAGCTCCGCATCCCAGGGTCCGTTACTGAAGAGTCCGGAGATGTCGATATCACGGATGGACCCGACGGGGTAGTGGTCCAAGATCACTTTCACCGTGTAGGCGTTGTACAGGTTGATCCAGAAGGCGCGTTGCTCCGCCCGGTTCAGCGAGGATACCGGAACCTCCTGGAGGCGCTGTAGATAGCGGTCGAGAGCCTGAGCATCGTCTTCCGTGACACTGCCGTAGCGAAGCAGGTTCACGCGGGAGTCGGTGTCGGTGAGGAGGTACTCGTCCAAAAAGCTTCCCCACGCCTCGTGATCGACGCTTCGCGTACTCGAGGGGTCGTGCTTGCTCCAGCGAGGCCACAGCTCGGCCTGTGGCGCCGCGAGGAGGACGGTACTCGTGAAGATGAGGAAGAGCGTGGCAATCGGCAGGACCCGGCGCATCTATACATGCTCCTTTCGGCAGCGTTTTAGTACTTTCAAATATAATCACCCCTGCGAACTTCGTGGGTGTCTCGCTTGACCCTTTTCCGGTCTATCGCGTATTACTAGGGCCAAGCTGCCCGGCAATAATCAAACACGTTCTCCTGGAGTAAATGTAGTACCTTGCGCGTTCGATACAGCACGACGAAAAAGGGCAAAGCGGTAAAACAGGCAGAGATCTTCACCAAAGAGGATCATGGAATCGATCGCAAAGGGATCGATCAGGATGCTCTCAAGGTGATGCGGCGTCTCACGTCCAACGGTCACAGCGCGTATGTGGTTGGAGGTGCCGTGCGAGATCTCCTCTTGGGAAAGCAACCGAAAGACTTCGATGTTGCCACCGATGCGTCCCCCAATCAAATTCGAAAGCTCTTCCGAAACTCCCGGATCATCGGCAAGCGGTTCCGCTTGGTTCACATCTTCTTTCGGGAAAAAATCCTTGAAGTGTCGACCTTTCGCGCGGAAGATGCCGAGGGCTTCAAGAACGTATACGGAAGGATTGAAGAGGACGTGAAGCGCCGGGACTTCACCTGCAACGCGCTCTATTACGATTCCGAGGAACAGAGCATCCTCGACTACGTCGGTGGTATCAAAGATATTCGCAACCGGCGGCTCCGCCCGGTGATCCCCCTGGATCGTATCTTCGAGGAAGACCCGGTTCGCATGGTTCGGGCGTTGAAGTACGCTGCTGCCGGTGGCTTCCGGATTGTCCCGCCGCTGAAGCGACAGATCAAGAAATCCGCGGAGCTACTCGAAGATGTGTCCTCCTCGCGCATGACCGAGGAGGTGTTCAAGATCTTCACATCCGGGCACTCGCGGCAGATCGTGGAGGAGCTCTTGAGCTACAATCTCTTCGGCTACATGCTTCCGGGCATAAACCATCTCCTCAACGATCGCGCCTTCGCGACGTACCGGAAGCGGTTTCTTTCCTCCCTATCCGCCCTGGACGAGGAGAAGTCGAAGGACGAAGAGCTAAGCCGGGAAAAGGCCCTTGCATACCTCTCCGCGGACTTTCTCTTTACCATGAGCGAGCAGGCAAATCACCCGCGAATTGCGTTCAAGAGCGCCTTCACCGAGGTGAAGCACCTCATTCGGCCTGTCACGCCGGCGAACCGAGTCGTCGAAAAGGCGATCGTTCACCTGATTCGCAAGCGGAAGAAATACGAGCGCACCGGTCAGATCTGACCAGCGCGCTCGCTATCCTGGCTAGGAAGAGATCCTCGCGAGAAGCTCTTCGGCGTCTTCGCGGTACTCTGTCTCGCCTGCGTCCGTTACCTGCTGGAGGAAGCTCGCGGCGGCGTCGAATCGATTCGCCGCAAAGGCGTTGACTCCGAGGGCGTAGTAGGTGAGTGTCTCGTTCCCGCCGCGGCTCAAGCTCTCTTGATAGTAGAACTCGGCAAGGTCGTAGTTGCCCTTGTCGTAGTTGATCAGTCCCAAGTAGTAGAAAGGAATGTAGTTGTCGTCGCGGAGCTTGGTAGCCTTTACGAAATTCTCTTCCGCCGGATTCAGCTGCCCGTCTGCGTAGAGATCCATACCCTCTTCGACCAAGCCCTTGAAGGACTTCCGCTCGTTTACGTACTCAACGAAGGCTTCCCCGAGGAATTCCCGATCCACCCACTTCAATGCGCGTTCGTTGATACGCCGCGCGTTTTCCTCCATTGAGGCGCTCGGGTGGAGGGCGCTGATCGAATCCCAAAGAATCCGGTTTATGTCGCGATTCTCCGCGTTGACCAGAAAGGATATCATCCCCCAGGCCTGTGGGTAGAATACGTTGATGCGCTCCCGGGCGGTCTCCACGTCGATGGCAAGCATCTGTTCCATTGGAATGAGGGAGCGGCTGCTGCTTCCCTGTACCAGCTCTTTGAGCGTTCCGAGCCAGGAGAGATTCTCCCGGTAGACGACCTGTTCAAAGTCCTCATCATACTCGGCTTGTTCGAAGAAGACCGCAAAACCTTCGCGGAGCCACAGGGGCGGATTCGCAACAAAGGCGCGGATGTATTGGACGAAGTTCTGGTGGGTCAGCGCGAAGTCGAATTCCTCGCCTTCGAGATTGTAGCCAACCAACTCGCTCCGTGAGAGATCGCGATAGTGGAGGTATATGAAGTCGTCCCGCGTCTCGCCGATTACCCGATTGAGATAGCTGTCGAATCCGCTCTTCGAACTGAATATGCGGACACGAAGCTTCGTGTCGAGCTCATCTACATCAAAGTGGAAGTAGCTGTTGTACAGCCCGAGCATTGCCTCGAGCTTGGATGCGGTTCGTGCCGCATGATTCACGCTCACCTGCGACATGACGCGATAGTGCTCGCTTTCGACCTCGTTGAATCCTGAATCCTGCGCGAGAGCGAAGGGAACCGCAACGCATGCAAGGAGAAGAATGACCAGAGCTTTCCTCATTACCGACCTCCGTTCCGTTTACCGACGTCAGTGTAGGCGCCGTTTCTGCCGACGTCAAACGCCGGAGCTTTCTCCCATCGTCAATTTCCCCTCCTGTCTCCTACAGTATCGATGACTATGTTCAATTCTTTGATGATAATACCCGTATATCTCTCCACATGCTCAATAATATAGCTCTGGAGCCCCTGCATGGCCCCGCCGACATGGCTGCCGTAGGGCACCTCCAGGGAAACATCGAGCTTGTAACTCGAGGCATCATTTCGGACGACGACCTTTCGGAGACGCGTCTCCGGAGCGTATTCGTCCACACAGTGCATGATCATCTGGCTCAGAGCCGCCTTTGAGATGGTGACGCTGCCCTTATTGCTGAAGTCCGGCCGGACCACGGTCTTCTCGTAGATGTTCTGACTCCTAAAGAATCCGAAGCCTTTCTTGAGGAGGATCTTAATGGAGTCACCCATGACCTGCGGATAGTTACGCTTCACCTCTATCGCAGGGACCGGGATAATGTGGCTGCCCTGGACGTTGCGATAGTGGATGGCGGTATCGATCTCCTCCGCCGTTGCAATGTCCTCAATGTTGATGATCTTGACCGGCGGCGGGAGTTGGAGCGTGCTTGCAATGCGCTCCACCATGCGGTTCGAGGTGCCGAGGACCAAGACCCGCTTGGCTTTCTCCTGCTCGAGCGCTGCCAAGACCTCCTTGCGGTGTTCTTTGTCCGTGAAGAGCGCCGTCTTCACCGCGGTTAGGTAGGAGTTTTCGCGCTTGGCCGACCGGCCTGCAACAATCTTCTGATCCCGAATCACCAGCCCGTCATCGATCATGACGTCGATGCTGTACTTCTCCATGACCAGGCGCGCTCGAAAGCTCTTGCCCGTCCCGCTCTTGCCGACCAAAGCGTACACACGGAGTCCTCGGAAGCGCCAAACGAGCCGGTGAAGGAACTTCTTCATAGGACCGAAGTGTACGGTGCGAGCGCGTGGTTTGTGAACTGCTGATCCGGGCAGGCGCGGGAGGGGGATCACCCGGCGCGCGCCTGCCCGGCGGCGGTGTTCTTGGCGAGCTCTCGTGCCGTGGTGATTACGTCGCCGCCGAAGGCGGCACGGATCCGGCTCGTTGCGTCTGCGGGAAGCGGTGCTTCCACGCTCGAGTGACCCAGGAGGTCGGCGGCGGGCGAGTCGTGACCGTGAGCGGTGAGCATCCAGGCGTGAAGGATCATACCGCCGCGGAGGGAGGGTGCGCCATACTTGGTGTCGCCGGCCACCGGGGCTTCCGCGGTCGCGGCGTGGACGCGGATCTGATGGGTTCGACCGCTTGTTATGCGGAGGACCGCTAGAGTGTAGTGGCCGGCGGGGAAGGATGTGCCGTCCGCGTTGGAGATCTCCTTGGCGCGCACCGGAAAAACCCAGGTGCGTGCCGGTTTGCCGTCAGGGTCGTAGCGGCTCGTGCGTGATTCGTGTCGACGGGCAATGGGGAAATCCCACCTGGTAGTTTCGACAATCGCACCGGTCAAGACGGTGACGTATACCTTTGAGATTCGGCCGGCGTGAAGGGCCTCGGAAAAGGCGCGGGCGCCGTGGATACTCTTGGAAAACGCAAGGGCTCCGGTGGTGTTGCGATCCAGGCGATGGAGCGGCCCTGGGCGAAAGGAGAGATCCGCCGGAAGGGTGGCGCTCAGGTAGTCGCGTACCATCTCCTCCACTGAGCTCGGTCCGTGGGTCAACACGCCCTGCGCCTTGTTCACAATTAGGATATCGTTGTTCTCAAAGACGACGTCGAGGGAAGGATTGCGCTTCCCCACCATCCGAGGAGGCTCCTGTTGCGTCTCGGCCTCTGCTCCTTCGCGTTTCGGGACTGCGATCTCATCCCCCGCATGGATTCGGGTTCCCGTCTTTGCGCGCTTGCCGTTGACCCGGACCTGGCCGCGCCGAATCATCCGGTAGATGTGGCTGAGCGGGACGTCCTTCAATAGCTTTCGGAGGAGGCGATCAAGCCGCGTATCCTCATCGTTTGGACCGGCGGTGAAAGCGGTTTCCTGGCGCATGTTGAACACAGTCTGCACGAATGATCTGCGCTTGACAAAGCAAAAGCCGGCAACTCACACTTCACGTCGCAATGGCGCCTCCCACCGCGGGTCAGATGTACCAGTTCCTCACCAGCACCGTCTTCCTCTCGGCCTTCTTTAGCTGGTTCATGGCGCAGCTCTTGAAGCTGATCATTGAGGCGCTCCGTAACCGCTCACAGGTGTCGCGGGACGTTGCCATCGGCCTCATGTGGCGAACTGGTGGAATGCCCTCCAGTCATTCCGCTCTCGTCACGTCGATTGCGACGGCCATCGCGTTCTCCCGCGGTGTGAACAATCCGCTATTCACGCTCTCGCTCTTTTACGGCATGTTGGTAATCCGTGACGCGCTGGGTGTACGGCGCGCGGCGGGGATGCAGGCGAGGGAGCTCAATCGGCTCGGAACCGAGCTCAAACGGAGCTACAACATCGATTTCACCCCGGTACAAGAAGTGCACGGCCACACTCCCAGCGAGGTATCCGTGGGAGTGCTGCTGGGATTCTTCATCGCGACGGCCTTCAGTCTACTCTGACGCCGAGAATGAGAAGGATGCGATTCGAACCACGGACGAAAGCGATGGCGCTTCTCGCCCTCTGCCTGATCCTGTTCATCTCCGCTCTTGCGCTTACCGCTGTACTCTCGGTGCGCACCGGTATCGACACCGCGTGGAACGGCCACTACACCCTTCTGGTTTCGAGCAGCGTTGCGCCCACCCGAGTGGTTGATGCGCTCCGGGCCGAGGGGTTCACGGACGTGCTCTCCGAGGTCTCGGCCACGGTCCAAATACAGGCCTACGACGGCATGGACCGGGTACGCGTGAGTCAACTCGGTGAGCGACTCGATCAGCTCGACCCGCGTTACGATCCCTATTTGCGACGTATCAGCGCTCTTTTCCACGTGACCGACGGAAACACGGCCTACGGCGTCTACTACCTACCGACGGAACGTGGTGTGTTCCCCAGCCACCGAGCAGCGCGTGCCGCCCTCGCCGGCGTGACCGATCAATGGAGCATGGTGGAATGGCGCGTGGGGCGCAACGCGGTCTTCATCGTCCTCTTCCTTGCAGCGGCGATCTATCTCGGGACAAAGCTCCGGCGGGTACGCCTCTTCACCGCTCTCGCGGCACCGGCGTGGACGTGTTTTGTCTTGGCGGGTGGCGCGACGGGATTCTTGCTTGCCGTCGGTACACTCTTCAGTTTCGCCCTCTGGCTGTCGGGGGCACTGGAGCGCCTTCATTACACCGGCTTCTATCATCAGGTCGATGACTACTCCTCCGGCAGGCGAATTACCGCGCTCTTCATGGCCGGTTGGGTTGTGCTTGGAGCAACGCTGTTCGCAGTGGAGAGACCTCAGCAACTCTGGATTCTCCTGGGCGCTTCCGTCGTGACGGCAATTGTCGGTGCGGCGGCTCTTCTGTGGACCTATGTGCGCACAAATGGAGCAGATCACCGTCTCTTCATTCCCGTGCCGATCCGCCGGACGGGTGTAGGGGGGAACCGTCGCGTCGCCGGGCGCGCTTCCCTGGCGCTTACGGGCTTCAGCCTCGTGGCAATTCTGCTCGGCTTTCTCGGCGGGATTCACGGCACCCCGGCGATTCCCCAACCCCTCGGCACCGGAAGCGCCGGTGTGAGTTTTACCACCCTCGAAGAGGTGTGGTCGCGGGGTGGCCGAGCTCCAACTCTCGCCGACTACGTAGCCCACAGGGCTTTCCACGAGGGCATGATGTACGGCCGAGAGTACGGTCTGCCGCGTACCGCAGAGACCTTGTCTCTCTCGACCTACGACACGGTGGCGGGGGAACTCACGCGACGTGATCGCGTGGTCCTCTCTTTCGACGAGGAGTGGCTGGCCGACCTTGTACAAGACGTCGAGGCGAGCAATGTGGCGTCGCTTTTCGTGAAGCACGGCGGTCCGGTAGGGGTTGAGATGCGTTCTAATCCCGGTTTATACTCATCGCTGTCACATCTTATTCAGAATAGCGCACTTCTTTTTCTTGTCCTGATGCCCTTTCTCGTTTCGCGAGGGTATTTGCGACCGCGAGCTATGCAAGGTGTGAGCTACGTCGCCCTTCGGGCGCAAAGGCAGGGAGCATGATCTTCGCAAAGACCTTCTCCCGAGGGGGAGTTCATCCCTTTGATCGCAAGGAAGAAACGCGATCACAGGAGATCTGGAACGCCGTTATTCCCTCGGAATGCATTGTACCACTACGACAGCACATTGGAGCGCCGGCCGAATCCCTGGTCTCGCAGGGCGACGAGGTGCGCGAAGGGATGCTCATCGGTGCTGCGTCAGGCTTCGTGAGCGCGAACATACACGCACCCATTCCCGGTACCGTGAAGGAGATCAAAAACATCTTCCTTCCCAACGGTATTCAGAGTGAGGCCGTCGTCATTGAGCTCGCCGGCGAGTTTGACCGCCTCGGCAAGGTGAGCGAGCGGCGGGAGTGGAGCGACAAATCGGCGGCGGAGCTTATCGAGATCCTCAAGGACAAGGGGATCGTCGGCATGGGCGGAGCTACCTTCCCCACCCACGTGAAGTACAGTGTCCCCAAGGGCAAGAAGGCGGAGTATCTCATTGCCAACGGGACCGAGTGCGAGCCGTACCTCTCAGCCGATCATCGTCTGATGATGGAGATGACCGATGGAGTCCTCGAGGGACTTCAGATTGCCCGCAAGATCCTGGGCGCGGATTCGGTCTCAATCGGCATTGAGGACAACAAACCCGATGCGATCGACCAGTTCAAGAAGCGCATCCGTGCCTTGAATCTCGATATCGATGTGATCGCTCTCGAGGAGAAGTATCCCCAAGGGGGTGAGAAGCAGCTCATCGAGACGATCACCGGGCGGGAGGTCCCCTCCGGCGGATTGCCGATCGACATTGGTGTAATTGTCTCTAATACGGGTACGCTTCACGCCATACATGAGGCGGTCGTCCACGATAAGCCCCTCCTCGAGCGGGTCGTTACCGTCTCCGGCGGCGCCGTTCGGCGGCCGGCGAATTTCAAGGTGCGCATCGGCACTAGCATTGGTGAGCTCTTCGAAGAAGCCGGAGGCTTCCGCGAGGTTCCGAAGAAGATCGTTGCCGGTGGTCCCATGACCGGCTTCGCCGTGTACGACATGGACACGCCGATCACGAAGGGCAGCTCCGGCATTCTGGCTCTCACCGCTCGAGAGGTGAACGAGGCGCCGCAAACGCCGTGCATCAACTGCGGCCGCTGCGTTCGCTCCTGTCCTGCCGGCCTCACGCCGACGCTCCTGTACAAGCTCATTGAGCACGAGGAGTATAAGGAGGCGGTGAATCTGGGCGTCAACGACTGTATTGAATGCGGTGCCTGCAGCTACATCTGCCCCGCTCACATTCCCCTGGTTCAAGGCATCCGAATCGGCAAACGACTGGCGCGAAAGAAGAAGGTCAAACCGTGAGTGAACGAGCAAGCAAGGTGTCACGGCTGCCCCGAGAAGAAGTGGAGCAGCGCCTCGAGATAACGAGCTCTCCCCAGTTTCACGATCAGGCATCGACGCCCCGGATCATGTGGTCGGTCACTGCGTGTCTGCTTCCCGCATCCGCGTGGGGAGTGTACGTCTTCGGATGGTACGCCCTTGCCGTGTTGCTTGTGTCCGTCCTCGCCTCGGTCGCGACGGAGTGGATCATCGCACGCGCCATGAGCCGCCGGACGCTCTTCGACGGGAGCGCGGTGCTCACCGGTATTCTCATCGGAATGAACATGCCCCCGGAGATTCCCTTTCACGTTCCCATTGTGGCGAGCATCTTTGCCATTGGCGTCGTGAAGTGGACCTTTGGCGGCTTGGGCAATAACTGGATGAACCCAGCCTTGGCGGGGCGTGTCTTCGTCTTCTTCTCTTGGACGGGGGAGATGACGAGCTGGAAGATGCCCTTCACGCTTCCTGTAGCGGACGGCACCTCGGGAGCAACTCTCCTCGGCGCGCTGAAGTCCGGCGTTGTTTCGAGTGGCGGCGACATCGGCCGGCCGGCCGCATATCTGCAACGGATCAACTACCCGCGCAGCGTTACCGACGGGAATGTCACGAGCTGGCTCAATGAGAACGTCCTCGAGGGGCTGGGGATTACGCTGCCCGGTGGATACATCGATCCACTGCTTGGCAACATTCCCGGCTGCATCGGCGAGGTTTCGGCGCTGCTGCTGATGGTCGGCGCTGTGTACCTCTTTGCCAAGCGGATCATCACCTGGGAGATTCCGGCCTCCTACTTCCTGAGCTTCGCCGTTCTCACCTGGATCTTTGGGGGACGCGTCTATGGTACCGGGTTCTTTACCGGCGACGTTCTCTTTCACATTCTGGCCGGCGGTTTCATGCTCGGCATCTTCTTCATGGCCACCGACATGGTTACCTCGCCTATGACGACGAAGGGGATGCTCATCTACGGTGCCGGTGCCGGCGTGCTCACCTTCCTGATCCGCTTCTACGGTTCCTTTCCGGAGGGTGTGTCCCTGGCCATTCTGCTCATGAACATTGCCGCGCCCATCATTGATCGCTACGTCAAGCCGACCATCTACGGTACGGGAAGCAGGCAGGAGAGCTGATGCAACGCTTACTCGCAATCGGCGGAAAGCTGGCCCTCATCTGCACGGTCGCGGCCTTGATTCTTGCCCTGGTGAACGCAGTGACCGCGCCGGTGATTGAGCAGAATCGCATTGAGCGGCTCAACCGGACCCTCTCCGAGATTGTTGGAGATCAGTCCGTCGGGGAACGGCGCAACGTCGACGACCACCCGGTGGTGCAGGGCTACTATCCCATCTCCGGGAGCGACTCATACGTCCTCGATTTGATTGGCTCCGGCTACGGCGGGGACATGCGGATTCTCGCCGGGTATCGCTCGGACGGTGAAGTCTTTGCTGCGCGACTCATGCGGAACAACGAGACCCCGGGGCTGGGCAAGCAGGCCGAGGAACCGGGCTACATGGAGAAGTACACCGGCCATGGCGACGAGGAACCGATCCCGACACGGCCCGACCAGCTCCCTCCCGAACAGGCCGACAGCGTTTCCGGCGCAACAATCACCTTCATCAGTATTGGTGAAGCCTTGGCGGCCGGATCGGACTTCCTGGAAAACTCGGAGGCTTTGGAATGAAAGAGTTTACAAAGGGTTTGTTCAAAGAGAACCCGATATTCGTAATGGCACTTGGCCTCTGTCCCGCCCTCGCCGTTTCCACACAGGTTGTAAACGCCCTCGGAATGGGGGCGGGGGTCATTTTCGTGCTTCTCGGGTCGAATATCATGGTTTCGCTCTTGAAGGACTTCATTCCGAAGAAGGTGCGCATACCCTCCTACATTGTGATCATTGCGAGCTTCGTCACCATTGTGGATCTCACCATGCAAGCCTACGCACCGAGCCTTTCGGCGAGTCTCGGGGTGTTCGTGCAGCTGATCGTCGTGAACTGCATGATCCTGGGCCGGGCGGAAGCCTTCGCGAGCCGGAGCACCTTGAGTAGCTCCGTCATGGACGCACTGGGCATGGGTATCGGATTCACCCTCGGACTCACGGCGATCGCCCTCGTGCGCGAGGTCTTGGGAGCCGGCACCATTACCTTGATTGCCATCGGCAACTTCGGTGGCACCATCCGGCTGCCGATCCTCTCCGAGTCGCCGGTGCGCATTATGGCCCTTGCGGCGGGAGCGCTGTTGGTGGTCGGGTATCTCAAGGCGCTATTCAATTGGGCCGAGGAGCGGCGGGCCAAACGAGCGGCGAAGGCCGATGAGGGCCAGGCTGCGGCCTAAGGAGCAGAGCATGACCTACGTAGGAATCATCATCACCTTCGTTTTCATAAACAATTTCATCCTCACCCAGTTCTTGGGCCTCTGTCCCTTCATCGGCGTCTCGAAGAACGTCGAGTCGGCCGTGGGAATGGGCTTCGCCGTCACCTTCGTCATGTCTATTGCCTCCCTGGTAACCTGGGCGATTTATGAGCTGCTTCTGGTGCCCTTCGGCATCGTCTTTCTCCAAACGGTAACCTTCATTCTGGTGATCGCGGGACTGGTTCAGCTGGTTGAGATGGTGATACAAAAGGTTTCTCCGCCCCTTTACAAGGCGCTCGGGATCTACCTGCCCCTCATCACGACCAACTGCGCCATTCTCGGCATTGCGCTCATCTCGGTCCGGAACGAGTACGGACCGATCGAGAGCTTTGTCGGCGGCTTTGCCGCGGGTCTCGGCTTTCTCTTGGCACTCTTCATGATGTCGGCGCTTCGCGAGAAGCTCGACAAAGAGTGGGTTCCGAAACATTTCCGCGGCACGCCGATTGCGTTCATCACCGGCGGTCTCATGGCCATGGCCTTCATGGCCTTTGACAAGGCGCTCTTGAGCAATCTGATCGGCTAACCGTACTCGATAGGAAGGTCCTCTATGACCATCATATATGCGTTCATAATTTTCGGTATTCTCGGCCTGCTCTTTGGGGTTGGCCTTGCCTTCGCCGCCCGCGTCTTTGCCGTGCAGAAGGACGAGAAGGTGGAGGAGGTCGAGCAGGTCTTGCCGGGGCTCAACTGCGGTGCCTGCGGCTATGCGGGCTGCGCCGCCTATGCGGAGGCGGTTGCCAAGGAGGGAGAGGCCCTCGATCTCTGTGGCCCCGGCGGCGCAGACGTCGTCGAGAAGCTCGGTCAAATCATGGGAGTCGAGGTCGATGTTTCCAGCGAGAAGATGGTGACCCAGGTCCACTGCCGCGGTGGTAGCGATGTTACCACCATGCTCTTCGATTACCAGGGCCTCCGGGACTGCAACGCCCTTCACCAACTCTACGGTGGCAATATGGCGTGCAAGGAGGGCTGTCTCGGCCTCGGCAGCTGTATCAAGGTCTGTCCGGTTGATGCAATCGACTACGACAGCGAGGGTAAGGTTTGGGTCGACAAAGACGTGTGCATCTCATGCGGAAAGTGCGTTGACGTGTGCCCCACCGGCGTCATGCAGTGGGTTCCCTATTCAGCGGACTACATTGTTGCGTGTAACAATCACGATACCGGAAAGAACGTGCGCAAGTACTGCAAAGTGGGCTGCATTGCCTGCAAGATCTGCGAAAAGAAGTCTCCTGAGGGAGGTTATGTGGTCGATAATAACCTCTCTCGCATCGATTTCTCACACAACGGCGATCGATCCGCCGGCGCCGAGAAGTGTCCCCCGAAGTGCATTGTTCAGGTTGGCGAATCCCGTGGCGAAGCTTTACAAACGGAGACGGCGGCAGTAGAATCCGAAACTGCGGCTGCTGCGGCCTCCGACCAGTCTCCCGACGACCGCTCCGCCAACCGGGAAGCGAATGACCAAAGTTAGGCTCATATTTGGTACCACGAACTCTCAGCCTGTCGGGAGCGAAGACCAAGACATTGAGACCGTATACCAGAACTCTTACAAGCCGTTCATTCGCGCGTTGTACAACGCGCCGCACATGCGAGCCACGCTCCACTTCTCGGGCCACCTCCTGCAGTGGATCGAGCATCGCCACTCCGAGTTCATTGACGTCCTCGCCGAGCTTTCCGGGCGCAAACAGGTCGAGCTGCTTGGCGGTGGCTTCTACGATCCCGTCTTTTCCCTCATCCCGCGAGGCGACCGCCTCGGTCAGCTCGAACGGATGACCACCTACCTCCGCAAACACTTCGGCCGCCGGCCCCGGGGCGCGTGGATCACCAAGCACATCTGGGACCCGGCACTTCCGGCGCTCCTGAAGTCCAGCGGAATCGAATACACCTTTTTGGATGACGTGCAGTTTGCCTCCGGTGGCTGCGACGAGACTGCGACGCGCTACGGGCCTTGCATTACCGAAGACGAGGGAAAGACGGTTGAGGTGTTTCCCGTTTCCACGGGGATCACGGAGGCGCTTTTCCAGGAGAAGCCTGAGTCGCTGGTGCAAGGCATTGTGGATGCCGGAGAGGAGGGCGAGCCCACCGTCGTCTCTCTCATGTTTGAGGGAGAGCGTCTCGGAGCGGATCCCGACAGGAGCCAGGAGGACGCCGAGTGGTTGCAGCGCTTCTTCGAGCTCGTCAGAGAGCGCCGGGATCAGATCGAGACGCTCCACCCCGGCCGCTACGTGAAGTCGAACCGCCCGCACGGTCGGGGGTACTTCACGACGACGCCTTATGGACACATTGCGCGGTGGATGGACCCCTACGTCCACAGCCGCGCCGGCGAGAGTCGCCGCGGAAATGGACGCGGCAAAGCGGGGAAGGCAGCGGTCGACACCGTGGAAGCCGCGGCTGCGCCGTGGACCAACGGCAGCGGCTTTTTCCGCCACGTCCTGACGCAATACCATGAGAGCAATCTGCTGTACTCGAAAATGCAGTACATCCACGTTCTCGTGAATCAGATTCGTGGGGACAAGTACCGCAAGCGCATGGCTCGAGAGGAGTTATGGCGCGGGCAAAATCACAACGCCTACTGGCACACTCCGAACGGCGGCATCTATACCAGCAACCTTCGCAAAAGCGTCTACGCCTCACTGATCGAGGCTGAGAAGGTGACCCGGGAGAAGGGGATCTTCATTCCATCCATCATTACCGTGGACTTCGACATGGACGGAGTGAACGAGTTCCTCTTTCAGGGACAGGAGATGAACGCCTACGTGCACGCCGTCGGCGGCGCCGTCTTTGAGCTCGACTACCTGCCGAAGCCGTGGAACTATCAGGACACCATGACTCGGCACCCCGAGGCCTACCACAAGGACGGGGAGCCCCATGACTCCTACCCGAGAAACAGCTTCGTTGATCACTTCTTTCGCAGCGACGAGTCCGTTGATCGCTTTGTCGATCTCCGTCACGAAGAGCTCGGTGATTTCGTACACGGCCTCTACGAGCCTGAGACGGTGCACAAAGAGGACCATCGCTTGGTCCTGCGAAGGCGCGGGACGCTACAGCAAGACAGCGTTGCGGCACCGGTCGAAATCCGCAAAACCTATCTCTTCGATCAAGCGGGCCTTCGTGTCCGCTACGCCATTGTGAACCTCGGGGACACGAAGCTCGCTGGGCTCTTTGCTCCGGAGATCAACCTCGCACTGCCGCCGGTGGAGCAGACATTGACAACCTTCTTTGCCGTGCAGTCCGACGGCGGGGAAGAGAAGCTTGACTGTAGCCGAGTCGCCCTCGACGGGGGTAGCTCCGTGGTGTGCCGTGATTTCGTCCACAACCTAAGCTTACGGGTGAATGCGCCGGCCACGGAGCGCGTGTGGACATTTCCAATTGAAACCACCTTCTTGGCCGGCGGCACACTGCGCACGGAATACCAGGCAACCTGCATTGTGCCGCAATGGGAGCTCTCCCTGGATGCGGATGACCGCCTCGAGGTAGAGATCGCCCTTCAACTCACTACCCTCTAGCCCTCCGCCTCCATGTCAGGGTCTTTTTGGATTCTCGGATACGATTGCGCGGTACAGGACAAGAATAGCGGTCTCGCCCTCGGCAGGGAGCGTGCGTTACGCCGGAAGAGGAAGGTGTTGCGGGGTCTCTCGCGCGGCGCGAGGGGTGGATGTGGTTGCCCCGCCGGGGCCGCGTCAAGATGCGTTCAGATCCAAGATAACCCGATCGATCCACGGCTTCGTCTCGAGAAAGTACACCTCACGAGCCAGAACGAACTCCAGAAATGCGCGGCGGGTGTCGCCGGAGAAGTAGCGCGCCTGGCCGAGATAGAAGTGCACCCGCGCCTCCACGTCTTCCGGTAGCGAGATGGTAAGCATGTTCTCCAGAAGACGCGCCGCCTCCTGCCAGCGTCCGGCGGCGAAGGGCCCCTCCGCGATGGTCTTGAGAGTGAACCGCGGTCCCTTCGGGTCGGTGAGGCGCTCCTCCGGGAGAATTACGGATTTCGGCGGCGCTTGGTCGGCGGGACTCGGCAGGGGCCCGAGGGCGGCCTCAACGGCGGATGCCGTCTCTTCCGACAACTCCTGCCGTGCAGCGGTTAGCCGCAAGGGAGAGCGGGCGAGGCTTCGGCCCTCGCGCAAGGTCTCGTCAATCATGAGGAAGGGCAGCGGACGCCGCCGTGGCAGTTGCTCTTCCGGGATCGTGCGACTCATCGTGGCCACGTCGATCGGAATTCGCACCGGCTGGGATGAAACGTTGCGGCCGGCGTCGAAGGAGATCTCTCCTTCCGCCACGGCCTCGGTATCGAAGGCTCCGTAGAAATACGAGATCCCGGGTACGGGAAAATCGGTGTAGCTGCGTCGGTCGCTTTCGACAATGTCGATCCGTGTTGCCACGGCGAGGTCGTCCAAACTCGCGACCTCCTTCGTTGATCGAAAGATCGCCAAATTGCGGTTGGGGCGGTTTGCTTGGAAGCGGAGCAGGATCTCGTCCCCTCGCCGCTCGGCTGAGATGGAGATCACCTCCGCCGGCGGCTCGACACGATCCGCCACCGCGCTAATCTCGGCGGCTTGGGTGGTCTTATTGCGGAAGGGGAGAAACACCTTCCGCAGCTCACCGTCGTTCGTCTCGGCCAGTACGGCGTAGTAGTAGCTTCCCTCTTCCGAGGGAACGTCCACGAAGGTTTCGGTACCGGCATCGACGGTGCCGACGAGCTTCGCCTCGTCAAAGTTCTCCTCCCGTATCTCCTCGCCGGCTCGATAGATGCGATGCAGCGCCACATTGTCGTGTTCCTCTCGCCAGGTGAGTCGCACCCGGGGGTCCCGTATTGCGACTCGCAGGCCGGAGACGAAGGGGCTCATCGCTTCCTGCTCCTCCGCGGGAGGCTGAGCACCGTTGCCGGCTTCTTGCGAGATCCCGGGGAGGCCGAGAAGGCCGGTGAGGAGCAGTACCATGAGAAAAGTGCGGAGGTGACGAAGCGCTCCGGTGAGTACCATAGTTATCAACTATAATCGGCGCCATTGAGCGCTGTCTACAGTGGAGGGCCACAAGCGGACGACATGCGGGTGACGGTAGCGGAACCGGCAGCATGTACAGTATATTGCGAGAGACCAACCATGGAGGCCTATATGCTTCAAGAACTTGGAGCTCCCTTGGAGGAGTTGAAGAACCAAATCTACGATACATGGAGGCGTCTTTGACGTCGAATCGCTACACAGTGAGATAGAGGAGCTGGAAGGGAAGTCGGCGGCGCCGGATTTCTGGGATGATCGAGAGAACGCCGAGAAGACCTTGTCCAAGGCAAAACGACTCCGTGATCGGATTGAGCCATGGCAGGAGCTGGTGCAGGAGATGGAAGATCTCTGGCAGCTCTATGAGCTTGGCCTCGAGGAAGGCGAGGAGTCGGTGGAGGAGGAGCTCCGAAAGGGTCTCGAACGCCTGCGGGCGCGCTACGACCGTCTGCACGTGCTGGAGCTCTTGAGCGACGAGTTCGACAACAACTCCGCCTTTCTTACGATCCACTCCGGTGCGGGCGGTACGGAGGCCTGCGATTGGGTGAGTATGCTCCTCCGGATGTACTCTCGTTGGATCGAGCGCCACGAGTTCAAGAGCAGCACGCTCGATCTGCAGGAGGCCGAAGGGGGCATCAAATCGGTGACGCTTCAAGTTGACGGCACCTACGCCCACGGCTACCTCAAGGCGGAGTCCGGCATTCACCGCTTGGTGCGGATCTCGCCCTTCGATTCAGGAGGCCGTCGGCACACCTCCTTCGCCTCGGTATATGTGTCACCGGTCATTGAAGACGACATCGAGGTGGATGTGAAGCCGGAAGATATCCGTGTCGATACCTACCGCGCGAGCGGTGCCGGTGGTCAGCACGTCAACAAGACCGACTCGGCGGTTCGGCTCACGCACCTCGAGACGGGGATCGTCGTACAGTGCCAGAACGAGCGGAGCCAGCATAAGAACCGGGTGACGGCAATGAAGGTTCTGAAGTCGCGACTGTACGAGTACTACCGGCGGGAGCAGGAGAAGGAACAGGAGAAGTCGGCAGCGGAGAAGAAGGACATATCGTGGGGCAACCAGATTCGGTCCTACGTATTCCACCCCTACAACATGGTGAAGGACCATCGGACGAAGGCGGAAACGGGGAATGTCCAGGCCGTAATGGACGGCGACATTGACCGCTTCATTGAGGAGTATCTTCGCTACACCTGGTCCTTGAATACGGCGTCGTCAACGAGCTGAGATGGGAAAACGGGTCCTGATTGTAGATGATGTGCCGCTGATGCGGCGCCAGATTCGGTCGGCGCTCTCCGCCCATGACTTCGAGATCATGGGTGAGTCCGGCGACGGCTACGACGGGATTCTCCAGTACGTAGAACAGAAACCCGACGTCGTGGTTCTCGACATCGTTATGCCCGGAATGGATGGTATCGAAACCCTCGAGCGGCTCCTTCGTATCGATCCGGGGGCACGCGTCGTCATGTGCAGCGCCCTCGGCGAGCAGGAGATGATTCGCCGGGCGATCCTGCTCGGGGCGCGAGATTTCATTGTCAAACCTTTTGCGGAGGAACGGATCGTGAGCGCCGTGGGAAAGGCGGCCGATGCGGTCGGCCCCTCGTCCTCCGCCCCGTGAGCGACCAAGCATAGTCGTGCCGAAGCAGCGCCGATGCATCTACAACGCAGCCACACTCTTCCTTGTCGGCGCAACACTCGCAGTAGCAGCGGGGGAGCGTGAAGAGGAGAAGCTTCCCGAGTCCTTGCAAGCTGTGGACGTACGGGAGGAATGGGTTCTCGGCGTCGCCGAGCTCGATGGACGAAACCTCCCGGAGGAGGCGCGCTATCTCACGCAAACCGTGCCCCTCCTCATTCGCGAGGACCTACGCGACGTTCGCAGGCACAAGCTTTCCGAGGAAGAGCTCGCCGCCTATCGGCGCCACCTGAAGCGGGAGTCTCTCTTGGCGGCGGGAGCGGCGCTGGACGACGCAATCGAAGCGCGTGATCGCTCGGAAGGGGCACGCTCCACAACCCAGGCTGAAGACAAGGTGCTCGGGGCGCGTCGGAATCTGGAGCGGGTCGAGCGCATTGAGCTGCAGTCGATCCACGTGAAACCGGAGAAAGCGATCTCGGTAAAAGGGGATGTCGGCGGTCTCCTTCCTGCGGCGCAGAACCACAGACATCTGTCGAAGCAAGAGGACCTCGACGCTCTGGTCTCGGGCGTGATTCACGACTTGGATGGCTTCGTGGAGATCGAGGTGCGCGTATACGGCCGGTTCCGGGAAGAGACCGTGTTCAGCGATAGCGTGATCACACGGCCGGCGCGCGCCCTTGAAGCAACGCAGGAGCTTCGTGATCGCATTGTCGAATACGCTCTCGGTCGGCCCTGGGCAGGTCTGAGCGTGAGCTCGCCGAACGAGGATGCCTCCCTCTACGTCGACGGGCAGTTCGTTGGTATTGGGGAGGCTCGGCTTTCGCGGACCACTCCGGGCCTCCGGGCGATCCGGGTCGTGCTTCCCTCGGGGGCTTCCGGGGAGCAGGTCGTCGAGTTGGACCGATTCGAGTCCCGAAGTGTGTCGATTGAGGTGGAAACGGCGGCGCGTGGAACAGTATCCATACGTACGACCCCCCCGGGGGCGGCGGTCTACGTGGAGTCGACGTGGCGCGGAACGACGCCGCTTCGCATCGAGCGGCCGCCGCAGATCGTCCCGTTTCGTATTACCGCCGAGGGCTACAATGATGCTTTCGGTTCCGTTGGCCCGGCGACGCCGGGGCAGATCGACCGGCGTCTGGTGCCGGCGGTCGTGGATCAGGCGGGCCTGGTAGAGGAACGGCGGGATACCTTCTATGGCGCACTGGGCGCATTCGTGGTTTCCCTGCCGGTACCGATCGTCTTCGGCGGTCTCTACCAAAGCATCCTGTCGCTCTTTCCGGATGAAGGTGGCCCCGTCCCGGGCGTCGGCGAAGCCGAGAGCAATCGGCTGGCGAGGGAGGGGACGGTGTACTTCTACATCTCCCGGGGCGGTCTATTCGTCAGCACCGGTCTCTTCGTTAACGTCGCCATTCAGCTCGCGCGCTACGTCGAGGCGAGTCAGTACAAGCATCAACCCGAGGAGTAACACGAAGACCCATGGACAGAAAACGAGGACTCGCAACACGCATCCAATCTGTATTCCGAGGCGGTGGCGTCGGCGAGGAGTTTTTCGAAGACCTCGAGGATCTGCTAATTGAAGCCGATGTCGGTGCTCGCCTCGCGATGGAAGCGGTCGACGCACTTCGCGAACGGGCCGCTTCCTTTCGGAGCGAGGATGCGCTCCGCCAAGCTCTTGCCGAGAGCTTACTTCCCCATGCGAAGGCCGCGGATCCTGAGCTCGCCCCGGGGCTGAACATCATTGCCCTTCTCGGTGTGAATGGCGTCGGGAAGACCACCACTCTCGCCAAGCTCGCCGCCTTCTATCGGGAGCAGGCCAAGACATCTCGGATTCTCCTCGCGGCCGGGGACACCTTCCGTGCGGCGGCAATTGATCAGCTGGCGGTTCACGCTGAGCGTCTCGGGATGCGCTTGGTCCGCCAACAGCACGGCGCGGACCCCGGGGCGGTGGTGTACGACGCGGTCGAGAGCGCCAAGGCCAACCGCGACCGCCTCGTTCTTGCGGATACCGCCGGTCGCATGCATACCAAGGCCAACTTGGTCGCCGAGCTTGGCAAGGTGAACCGAATCATCGAGAGCCGTGGAGAGAACGCAACGTACCGCAAGTACTTGGTGATAGACGCAACGACGGGACAAAACGGTCTGCGCCAGGCGGAGATCTTCAACGATGCGGTCGGGGTGGATGCCATTATTATGGCCAAGTACGATTCAACGGCGAAAGGGGGAATTGCCCTGGCAATCGCGAAGGAGCTGGGTATTCCCTGCGTTTTCTTGGGGCGAGGCGAGCGCTACGAGGACCTCGAAGTCTTTGATTCGCAGCGCTACGTCGCAGAGCTCACCGGAGTGGATGCATGAAGGGCTTCGGTCTTGCCCTGCTCCTCGGAGTGTGGGGTCTCGTGATCCCCGCCGCCGTGTCGGGGCAAGCCGTCTACCGTTCCAACGTCTTGGGTATGGAGCTCGAGGAGTTGGCTGTCTCCGAGATCCCCACCGAGGGCTACGCCCTCCGCGTAAGCGAAGAGGACGGCCGGGTCGAACGCCGCCTCTACCGAGACGGCGAGGTGATCCAACGCGTCGTGCAGGAGCGCGGCGCTTCCGGAGCCCTCCGCGTCGAGCGCGTCTTCGAATCCGGGACGCTTGCGCGAGAGGAGGGATTCACCGACGATGGGCTTCGCTCCTATCGGCGGGAGTACGACGAAGACGGTGAACTGCTCCGTGAGCTTCGGTACGAGTATGAAGATGGCAAGCTCGCGCAGCGGAGGGTTCTCGGCCCCGAGGGCAATGAGCGCTACACGGACGCCATGTTCTACTATCCGTCGGCCGGTCTGCGGCGATTGCAACGAGTCTGGGCGGATGGTGATGAACGAGTTGTGCGTTACAGTGTCGTCAATGGGAACGTCCTTCAGGAGCGCTTTGAATCCGACAGCGGTGGACGACTGGTTCGCTACGATGAGGCGCAGCGCGCGGTGTACGAGCGTGAATGGAGCGGCGATACCGTCGTACGAGAGGAGCGCCTCAGCTACGAAGGCGACAGCCGGACCCCAACACAGTCGGTGGAGACCCTGCCCCGGCAAGAGCAGCGCCGCGAGAAGCGCTACGACGGAGAAGGTCGTGTCATTGAAGAGCTCGTCTATGAGGACGACCGTTTGGTCCGTGAAGTCGAAACCAGCTATGGCCCCGAGGGCAAGCGGGAACGCATCGTCCGGACCCGCGGCCGCGTGGAGCGGCATACCTTCTCCTATGTGGACGAGACGTTGGCGGAGGAACGGGTGTACGTGAACGGCGAGCTTTCCCGAAGCATTGCGTACTCCGGTGAACGGAGTCGCGTCGAGCGTCGCTACCGAGACGGAGAGGTCTTTGTCCGTATCTACTACGAGGGCGGAACGGCCGTCCGAGAAGAGATTATCCGGAACGGCACGGTAGTTGAAACGCGGGAGCTCGACTAGTGCGACGCTGGGTCCTCTTTGTTGCTCGCAGACACGTGCGGACGCGCCGCCGGGAAAAGGGCAACGCGACAACCATCTTTGCCGTTCTTGGTATCGCCGCCGGCGCCATGACACTCGTTGCCGTGCTGTCCGTAATGAATGGGTTCCAGCTCGGGACAATAGAGGACATCTTGGAGATCGACTCCTATCACCTGCGAGTCGAGCCGGCCACGGCGCCGTCCACGGCGCCGTCCACGATCAGGCAAACTGCGGGGGTCGCGGCGGCCATTCCCTTCCTCGACGTGGAAGTGCTTGCTACCGGCTTCTTTCGCGATCTTCAGGCAATCCGCGTGCGTGCACTCCCAAATGATGTGGGGCGTCACGACGCGGAATTCCGAAACGCATTCGACATGGTGGCCGGCGTCTTTGATCTCGAGAGCGAGCGTTCCATTGTCGTCGGTAACGAGCTCGCACGGGGGCTCGGCGTCTCGCCGGGAGACACAGTGGAGCTCATAAGCCTCGAAGGGGACGATCTGGCAAGCGGGACCACCGTCGAGCTCACCGTTACCGGCTCCTTCCGTTCCGGGTACTTGGACTTCGATCGAGGCTGGGCCTTCGTGAGCCTGGACACCGCCTCGGATACCCTTGGGTCACAGCGACGGCCAACCGTCGGAGTGAAGCTCCACGACCGCTACAACGATGCCGTGGTGGCGGCACGTTTGCAGCAGGCTCTCGGTGGGGATGCGAAGGTCACATCCTGGAGGAGTTACAATCGGTCGATTTTCGGAGCGCTGCGCTTGGAGAAGAACCTCATGACCATGCTCATCGGCTTGATCTTTCTGGTGGTAGCGGGAAACATGCTCCAATCGCTGCGTCGAAGCGTCGTGGAGCGAGCCGAAGAGATCTCCATTCTCAAGGCGCTCGGCGCGCCTCCGCGGAGTATACAGCTCATCTTCATTGGCGAGGGGGTGATCATTGGTCTGGTTGGGGGCGTTCTCGGTGTTGCTCTCGGCCTGTTGATTGCAACCAACGTCAACGGAATCTTCCGTCTCGCGGAAATCTTCGTGAACGGGGTGTTGTCTCTGGTCTCTCGGATGGTCGGGACGGTGACCAGCTCCGGTTTTACCCTCTTTTCACCGCGCTATTTCTACATCACTGAAGTTCCCGCCGAGATCGTGGTGGGCGAAATCATCGGCATTTTTCTCTTTGCCCTTGCCTGCGCAAGCGCCGCGGCACTTCTGGCGTCGACGCGGGTTTCTCGGATTCGGCCGGCGGAGGTCTTGCGAAACGAATGAGCAATGCGATTGTAGATGTACAACATGTGGCAAAGCGCTTTCGAAGCGGCGAGGAAGAGGTGGTGGTGCTCTCCGACGTGAATCTGACGGTGAGCTCCGGGGAAGTCGTGACGATATCCGGGGAGAGCGGATCCGGGAAGAGTACGCTGCTCAACATTCTCGGCGGCTTGGAGCTTCCGACAGCCGGCACCGTCCTGGCCGGTGGGTATCAGGTGGAGGCCCTCTCCGAGGGACAGCTCACCAAGTACCGCAGTAGCGTGCTGGGGCTCGTGTTTCAGTTCCACTTCCTCCTGAAGGACTTCAACGCCCAGGAAAACGTCATGCTTCCCGCCTTCATGGCCGGCACGGCACGGGGCGCCGCGCTGCGGCGTGCCGACGAGCTTCTCGAGAAGGTGGGCCTTGCTCCACGTCGGGGTCACTTTCCCGCCCAGCTATCCGGCGGCGAACGGCAGCGCGTTGCCGTCGCCCGTGCGCTGGTGAACGACCCGCAACTGATCCTCGCGGACGAGCCCACGGGGAATCTCGATGAGCACCACTCCGCCGAGGTCGAGGGCATGCTCTTTGACTTGGTACGAACCGTCGGAACGACCCTTATCCTTGTAACCCACGACACCCGTCTCGCCGCTCGCGGCGACCGGCAGTTCAAACTCGAGCACGGGGTTCTCCACAGCGTATGAATCGCGCAGCCGCCCTCTTCCTGGCGCTACGCTATCTCTTTGGCCCGAGACACGCGAGCTCCTCGCGGATCCGCTCCGCGGTCTGGGGCATTGGGCTGAGTCTCGTGCCTCTTGTTCTGGTCCTCGAGGTCTCCGACGGCATGATCCGCGGCATAACCGACCGCTTTCTCGAGACATCGACCTACCACCTGCAGGCAATTCACGTCGGGTCCGGCGAGGCGGATTCGCAAGCCCTCGCCGAGGGGCTTCGAGCCATTCCCGGCGTCGTGCACGCCTGGCCGGAGCGGCAGGGGATCGCGCTTGCCTCCACCGGCGCCGGTCGCTTGGGGGTGAGCGTCCGGGCCGTGGACGCCGGCATGTACGGTCGGGACGAGGGCTTCTCGCGATACTTCTCAACGGAGGCGGGGGCGTTTGATCTTTCCGGCGAGCGAGGCGCCGTGGTGGGACGCGCCGTAGCGGATCGCTTGGGTGTGGCCGTTGGAGATACTCTGCGACTCCTGACGGTACGCGGACGCGTCGGCGAGCGCGTCATTCCCCGCGTCTCTCGCTTTACGGTTCGGGGGATCGCATCCGTCGGCTATCAGGAGCTCGATCGCCTCTGGATCTTCATCTCCCACCGCGACGGCCGGGCGATCCTGCCGGAGAGCTCTTCACGTGATCTGGTCGGCATCAAGATCGATGCTCCCTACGATCTCCAGAACCCCCTTACCGCCCCGAATGGAAGCGAGGAATCGCGGCTCCTCCGCGGCCGGATTCGCGACGCCCTCGGCAGTGACTGGCGTACCGTCTCGTGGTACGAGCTCGAAGAGTCGCGCTACGTTTCCTTCCGCACAACCAAGAACCTCCTGGGTTTCATCATGGCACTCATTGTCGTAGTCGCCGTCGTGAACGTTTCCTCGAGCTTGGTGGTCGTCGTCCTCGAGAAGCAGTCCGAGATTGCCATTCTCAAGGCGACCGGGGCGCAGCCACGGTGGGTACGCAACGCATTTCTCTATGCCGGCTTCATCGCCGGGGGGATAGGTGCGACCTTCGGCCTCGCCGTCGGTGTTGTTCTTGTGGTGAACATCAATGAGCTGCTCACGGCCCTCGAGTGGTTTGGATCGGCGGTGCAGCGCATTGGCCTGTGGGTTGCCTCCCCGTTTATCGACGGGACGGTGCGGCCCGTCGATATTTTGCCTCGCGATTTCTACCTGGAGACAATTCCGATTTCCCTCAGCGGGGGGCAGCTTCTCGCGGTCTGGGCCTTCGCCGTTGTTTTGGCCATTTTGGCCGCGGTTATTCCGGCTCGCCGGGCGGCGCGGCTCAAGCCTCTCGAGGTCATGCGGCGTCACTGATCACGGCGCTGCGATCATTGCCGCCTGTCGGGTGCGATGCTATATTCTGATCGAGAGCTGGATTCAATCGGACATCACATCCGTCTTGGTACCGACTACAATCTGATAGGGAGGTCTCGCATGTACGTGTGCAGTCGCTGCGGTAGTGATAGCGGAACCATTCGACTCGACCAGCGTTGGGGAAGCCAGGTCCGCCGCTACTGGCTCTGCGAGGCCTGCGCCGCCGAGCTCGGGGTGGTGTCTGGAAAGCCCGCCGTGAAGCCTCGGTACCGCGACCTCTTTTCCCAGCTATTCACCCAACGGCAGGACGACGCCTGCCCCGATTGCGGAACAACGCTCATGGAGCTCCGGAAGACGGGGCGGGTAGGGTGCCCGAGTTGCTACGTCACCTTTCACCGGGAGCTCAACGCAATCCTCGGAGAGGGTGTCGTGGCCGTCGGGCACCTCGGGGCGCTGCCGAAGCGCTTGGAGCCGCTCCGGTGGACCTACCTGGAACGGGAGCGACTGAGAGATCGCTTGAACAGCGCCCTGGAGCACGAGGACTACGAAGCCGCCGCCGGGATCCGCGATGAGATTCGGCACCGGGACGAGCTCCATTGGAGTGTCGAGGAGTGAGTGTCTTCCGTGATTGACTCGAACCTTTTCAAGCTGCCCGACTGGTACGCCGGGGAAGGGCCCGAGAGCGATGTGGTTATTTCCTCTCGGGTGCGTCTGGCTCGCAATATCGAGGAGTATCCCTTCCCGCGCTCCATGAACGCCCACGCGCGAAACAGGGTGGAGAAGGAGGTCCGTCGCATTCTCGATGACCAGGACGCGCGGTTCACCCGGATTGATGTGCACCGGCTATCCGAAGAGCAGTTGCGCATGCTCGTTGAGTCCAATGCGGTTGACGCCTCCGAGGAAGAACGTGGTGACACCCTGTATCTCAACGAGGACAGGGAGCTCCGGGTTCACGTAAACGCTACGGATCACATTCGCATTGTGGGCCTTGCCCCCGGCCTGGCTCTGCAGCGCCTCTATACGCGGGTATCTGAGCTGGAGCAGGTGTTGGATTCGGAGATGGTCTTCTCGGTTTCGCTACGGATGGGCTACTTCACTGCCGATATGCGGGATGTGGGGACGGGTTTACGCGCGACCACCCTGCTGCATCTGCCCGCCCTTGCGGAAACGGGAGGGCTTGGAGAGGCGTTCAACACTGTTGACGCCGAGGGTGTGAAGTACGAGATTTTTCCGGCGAGTAGTCGTGTTTCGCTGGGGGATTTGATGCTACTGAGCAACGCTCACGCATTGGGCAACGCCGAGAGCGAGCTGATCGAAAAACTTGAAGCCCCCATTTCCGCGTTGGTACATTATGAGCGTGAGGCACGAGATACGCTTCTCGAGACCCAAGGCGACGAGATTCGCCGCAATATCGATGAGGCGATCGGGTTCCTCAAGAACACCGGCGCGATAGGTGGCGAAGAGGCGGTT
Source organism: uncultured Spirochaetaceae bacterium (assembly GCA_964413635.1). Taxonomy (GTDB): domain Bacteria; phylum Spirochaetota; class Spirochaetia; order DSM-27196; family PWMO01; genus CAYFQV01. The sequence continues at coordinate 39,213 of CAYPTH010000001.1, read as the reverse complement.
CATTTGGTTTCTCGCCTTCGCCTCGCGGCAATAACCGGGATGATCGAGTCGCCGAGTCTGCCGCAGATCACATCGTTGTTCTTTTTATCGCAACCCTCCCTGATTGCTCACGGTCGAAGTGGCGGTCGAAAAGGTGGAAAAGGAAGTACGGTAAACGAGCGGCGGGCGCTACTATTGAGACAACAACTGGAGTCAATTCGTTGACTCGGGAGGAAAATGCATGTTCAAGGGACTTACCCAGCGAGCACAGAAAGTATTAACGGTCCTGGCTCAGGACGAAGCGAAACGGTTTCACTCGGATCAGCTTCTTCCGGAGCACATTGTGCTCGCCCTCCTGAAGGAGGGGGGCGGTCTCGGCTATAAAGCCCTTGAAAAGGTCATGATTGACCCCGCCAAGATGCAGCTCGAGATCGAGAAAGCCATACCAAAGAAACGGGGAGGTTTCATCCTCGGAGACGTGCCTCCGTCTCCACGGGGCAAGAAGGTCCTCGAAGACTCGGCCGAGGAAGCCAGGAATCTCGGCCACGAATACATTGGCACGGAGCATCTCCTGCTTGCCTGCCTGCGAGAGGATGACGGCGAAACCGCCAAGTTTCTGCAGCAGAACAACATCACCATTGATACGCTTCGCGAGGTCATCAGCGAGCTGAGTGGTACGAGCGCGAGCGCAAGCGGCGGCCAAGGCGCGCCTCGACTGCCTCAGCAGAAGCGCAAGAGCGGACAGGGATCGCAAACATCGAAGAAGACGACGCCCACCCTGGACGAATTCGCCCGCGATCTCACCCAACAAGCTCGTGAGACGAAGCTAGATGCGGTTGTGGGGCGACAGAAGGAGATCGATCGTGTCATTCAGATCCTTGCACGACGCACGAAGAACAACCCCGTTCTCATTGGAGAGCCAGGGGTCGGAAAGACTGCAATTGTAGAAGGTCTAGCCCAGAAGATCGTCGACAATACGGCGCCGGAGGTTCTGATCGGGAAGCGCGTTCTTACGCTCGATCTGGCATCGCTCATTGCCGGAACCAAGTACCGCGGCGAGTTCGAAGAGCGCTTGAAGCGCGTCATGAAGGAGATCATAAACGCGGGGAACGTCGTCCTCTTCATCGACGAGCTCCATACCATCATTGGCGCCGGCGGTGCGGAGGGCGCAATTGATGCGTCCAACATGCTGAAACCCGCCCTCTCCCGTGGCGAGATTCAGTGCATTGGTGCGACGACCCTCAACGAGTACAAGAAGTACATTGAGAAGGACGCGGCCCTCGAGCGCCGCTTTCAGACCATCTTTGTTGATGAGCCTGCGGTAGAAGAGACCATCGAGATCCTGAAGGGAATCCGGGAGAGCTACGAGGAACATCACAACGTGACCTACACCCCCGGCGCTCTCGAGGTGGCGGCACTGCTGTCGAACCGCTACGTCACTGATCGATATCTGCCGGACAAGGCTATCGACTTGATCGATGAAGCCGGCTCGCGCAAGCGCATTCACAACAGCGTGCGACCAACCGAGCTCGCCGAGCTCGAGCGACAGATTGAGGAGCTCAACCAGGAGAAACTCTCTCTGGTCAACTCCCAGAACTATGAGCGCGCCGCCGCCGTTCGCGACCAGGTTCGACAGCTCAAGACGAAGGTCGAGGAGCTGAAGAACGAGTGGAAGGTCACGCTGAAGACGGAGCAGAATGTGGTCGATTCCGATGACATTCAGCACGTGCTTTCAGACATAACGGGTATTCCACTGGCACGGCTGGCACAGAGCGAGCAGGAGAAGCTCCTGCATATCGAGAAGGAGCTCCACAAGAAAGTTATTGGGCAGGATCAGGCCATTCAGGCGGTGTCCTCGGCAATTCGTCGCTCCCGTACCGGCCTGAGCTCAACCGCCCGGCCAATGGGTTCCTTTATCTTTCTCGGGCCCACGGGCGTTGGAAAGTCGCTCCTCGCCAAGACCTTGGCGGAGTTTCTCTTCGGCAGCGAAGATGCGCTTCTCCGCATCGACATGTCGGATTTCATGGAGAAGCACAACGTATCCAGACTCGTTGGTGCGCCCCCGGGCTACGTCGGCTATGACGAGGGTGGCTTGCTCACGGAAAAGATTCGACGCAAGCCGTACAGCGTCATTCTCTTGGACGAGATCGAGAAGGCGCATCCGGACGTGTTCAACATTCTCCTGCAGGTCCTCGAAGAGGGACAGCTTCAGGACAACCTCGGACACACCGTGTCCTTCCGGAATACGGTCATGATCATGACCTCGAATGCCGGTGCACGGGAGATCTCCCGTGAGTCCATGGTCGGATTCCAGACCGCCGAAGGGCTCATGGACTACAAGGAGATCAAGTCCAGCGCGATGAACGAGCTTCGCCGACTCTTCAGGCCGGAGTTCCTCAACCGCGTGGATGAAACCGTCGTGTTCCACAGCCTTACCGAAGGCGAGGTGCGACGCATCTTGGATATTCTTCTTGCAGAAGTGCAGAAGCGCCTCGCCGAGAAGGAGATCGTTCTCGAAGTGACGAAGAACGCCAAGGAGCACATTATCCATGGCGGCTTCGATGTGAAGTTTGGCGCGCGCCCCTTGCGCCGCACCATCCAGAAGGAGATCGAGGATCCTCTCTCCATGGAGGTGCTACGCGGCCGCTTCGGCGAGGGGAGCCACGTGGTAGTGACCTTGCGGAACGGCAAGATTAGCTTCCGGAACAAGCAGTCGAAGAAAAACAAAGACAAAGACAAAGAGCAAGAGCAGCTTCCGGTGACGAGTGGGAGCGCATAGGACCTCGAGAAGAGGTGCCCGCCGGGCGCCTCGGGGTCTAATCCACCTCACCGCCGAGGGCGCGAAAGGTGTAGACAACGGCAGCCACATCGCCCCGCAGCTCCTGCGGGGCCTTTTTTTGCACCGATCTGGCGTTGCCGTGAAACTCGAGGCGGGGTGGGTCGTGGGCGATCAACAGCGTTGTCAGGGTACGCACGGTAGCGGGGTTTGTGACGATTGCCTCTTCCATGCGGAGCGAACCGGTCGTCTGTCGTCGCACTTCGAGTAGCGCGACTTGAGCGGCATTGCCCGCGCCCGTCACCTCGACACTTTGGAGATAGAGCGGCGCTTCCGAGGCGGGATAGGTGACCTTGACCATGATCGCCAGTTGAGGGTCCTCACCGTCGAAGACCACAGGCGCAACTGTCGTTTCTTGGTCTCGAAGGCTCCGCGGGAGGTAGATCCGCGGGCGGCTTGTGTCTCTCGTTACCGCGAGACGCGGGTCTTCGGGTAGAGGATCTGCCTCTCCAATGTAGGTGCTTTGGATCTCATCCACCTGGATGAATCCAGCGAGGACGCGTGGGTCCAATCCCGCTGAGGCGGGCGCGGCCGACTCCGCGGGCGCCTCGGGCCGCGCCGGCTCCGGCGGCGGGTCCGACGGAGCCGCTTCGGGACCGTTCCGCGGCGCCGCCGGAAGCGCTTCGAGGAGACTCCGCGCGAAGGCTTGATCCTCTATCAGCTCGCGTAAGGACTCGACTTCTTGCAGGAGGGATTCTATCTCTTGAACGGCCGCTTCCGGGGATTCGGTTCCGGTGAGCTCTAGGACCGTCGAAAGACGTGCCTGCATTTGCTCGAGCTCTCTCTCGAGAGTCGCGGCGCGTTCCCTCGCCGCTCGGTTTCGGTTTTCGAGCTTTTCAACGCGACTGGAGAGCGCATTCACCTCCGCGCGCGCTTCGGAAAGCGCGACGTCGAGCCGCTCAAGCTCCGCCGTCGCGCAGGATGAGAGAAGAAGGACCGACACCCCGATTGCGATAGCGGCGGCCGTTCGGGTGGTGCTTGTGAGGGCCTTGCTGATTCGGTAACGTGCGCGCACAGGAAAGGTATCGGCCAAATTGCGCCGTGAGTCCACCCCCCCCGGCGTGGCGGACGAAAGCCGGCACCGGGGAAAGAACCACTGGCGCTCTGCGCGAAAATCGGCTAAATTCATACATGATTGGCAACTGGGAGAAACATGGGTACCAAGCAGAACACGCACACCTACGACGAGAGTAAGGTCAAGACACTCTCGTCCCTGGAGCACATTCGTCTTCGGACCGGCATGTATATTGGCCGGCTCGGCGACGGGAGCAACCTGGACGACGGCATCTACATCCTGCTCAAGGAAGTCATCGACAATAGTGTGGATGAGTTCATCATGGGCCACGGAAACACGATTCGCGTCCAGCTCAACAATGGAAAGGTGATCGTCCGGGATTACGGGCGCGGCATTCCGCTGGGGAAGGTCATTGATTGCGTCTCGGTCATCAACACGGGCGCCAAGTACAATGACGAGGTCTTTCAGTTCTCCGTGGGCTTGAACGGCGTCGGTACCAAGGCGGTGAACGCCCTCTCCTCGCACTTCCGCGTCGTCTCCTTCCGGGACAACAGCTACTTCGAGGCGGTCTTTTCAAAGGGCGAGCTGCAGAAGGAGCGCAAGGGCAAGACAAGCAAGGAGCCAAACGGCACCTACGTCGAGTTCATTCCCGATGCGGAGATCTTTGGCGAGTACGAGTACAATGAGGAGTTCATTGAGCAGCGCCTCTGGAACTACGCCTACCTCAACAGCGGGCTCACCCTTCATCTCGGCAAGAAGAAGTTCCTCTCCAAGAACGGCCTCTACGATCTCCTCCACTCCGAGGTCGGCGACGACACGGTCTATCCCATTGCCCACCACCGGGGTCAGCATCTGGAGTTCGCCGTTACTAGTACGAACAACTACGGAGAGACCTACTTCTCCTTCGTCAACGGCCAGTACACCTCCGACGGCGGAACCCACCAGAGCGCCTTCCGGGAGGGTATTCTCAAGGGCGTCAATGAGTACTTCAAGAAGAACTACTCGGGCATCGATGTCCGCGAAGGCATGACCGGCGCCGTCTCCGTGAAGCTCCTCAACCCGGTATTCGAGAGCCAGACCAAGAACAAACTCGGGAACACGGAGATTCGAAGCTGGATCGTGAACGACGTGCGTTCGGCCATGGTCGACTTTCTCCATAAGAACCAGAGCGCCGCCAAGAAGCTCGAGCAGAAGATCGCCAACAACGAGAAGCTCCGCAAAGAGCTCAACGCGGTGAAGAAGGAGGCCAAGGAAGCGGCAAAGCGGATTGCCCTCAAGATCCCCAACCTCAAGGACTGTAAGTACCACCGCGGGGACAAGCGTGGCGAGGAGTCGACGATCTTCATCACCGAGGGGCAGTCGGCCAGCGGCTCCATGGTCTCGAGCCGCGATCCCTACACCCAGGCCATCTTCTCTCTTCGCGGAAAGCCGCAGAACATGTACGCCCGGAAGCGCGCCGACATCTACCGCAACGAAGAGCTCTACAACATGATGATGGCCCTCGGCATAGAGAACGACGTCGAGGGGCTTCGCTACGAGCGCATTGTGATTGCCACCGACGCCGACCACGACGGCTTTCATATTCGGAACCTCTTGCTCACCTTTTTTCTCACCTTCTTCGAGGAGCTCGTCGTTTCCGGACGGGTGTATATCCTCGAGACGCCGCTCTTTCGGGTGCGAAACAAGAAGGAAACGGTGTACTGCTACAGCCCATCGGAGCGCGAAGAGGCGTGCCGGCGCATTTCCAACCCCGAGGTCACCCGCTTCAAGGGTCTCGGCGAGATTTCACCGAATGAGTTCGGCCGCTTCATTGGCAATGACATGCGCATTGTGAAGGTGAGCGTGAAGTCGATCCAGCAGATCGACGACACCCTGAGTTTCTACATGGGCAAGAACACGCCGGATCGAAAGAGCTACATCATGGAGAACTTGGTCTAATGGCCTACGCGAAGACCGTTTTCAACAAGAACTTCCTGGAGTACGCCTCTTACGTCATTAAGGACCGTGCCATTCCCCACGTGGACGATGGCCTCAAGCCGGTTCAGCGGCGCATTCTTCATTCCCTCTTCGAAATGGACGACGGCAAGTTCCACAAGGTTGCCAACGTCGTCGGCCACGCCATGCGCTACCACCCCCACGGCGACGCATCCATCTACTCGGCCCTGGTTGTCCTGGCCAATAAGGACCTCCTCATCGACAAGCAGGGAAACTTCGGAAATGTCCTCACCGGTGATGAGGCCTCGGCGAGCCGCTACATCGAGTGCCGTATTACCCCCCTGGCCAAGGAGCTCCTCCACGATCCGCAGATAACCGACTACGACGACTCCTACGACGGCCGCAACCGCGAGCCGGTGGTCTTCCCGGCCAAGGTGCCCCTCGTGCTCGTCCACGGCGCCGAAGGCATTGCCGTCGGCATGTCCACGAAGGTTCTGCCCCACAATTTCGACGAGGTTCTCCAAGCCATGGCCGCGGCGCTCCGCGGGGAGACGGTTGAGCTCTATCCGGACTTCCAGCACGGCGGATTCATCGATGTGAAGGAATACAACGATGGTCGCGGCAAGGTCCTGGTTCGCGCTAAGCTCGATACCAAAGATCCCAAGCGTATTGTCATTCGTGAGCTCCCCTTCGGCTCGACGACGGAGAGTCTTATTGCCTCCATTGAAACGGCGGCAAAGCGCGGGAAGCTGAAGATTGCGAGCATCTACGACTACACCAGCGAGGAGGTGGAGATCGAGATAAAGCTCGCCCGAGGCGTCCACTCCCAGGAGGTCGTCGACGCCCTCTACGCATTCACCGACTGCGAGACATCGATCTCGGTCAATCCGCTGGTGATCAAAGACAACCGCCCCGCCATTATGTCGGTGACCGAGATTATTCAGTACCACGCCCAGCGCCTCGTCGAGATTCTCAAGCGTGAGCTCGAGCTCGAGCGGCACAACCTCAAGGAGAAGCTGCAGGCGCGGACCTTGGAGCGCATCTTCGTCGAGGAGCGGATCTACAAGCGCATTGAGGAGATGGAGACCCAGGAAGCGGTGGTCGAGGCGGTCTTCACCGGCTTCGAGCCCTTCACAAAGGAGCTTCCGCGAGCCCTCACCGAGGAGGATGTGGAACGTCTCTTGAAGATTCCCATCCGAAGGATCTCCCTCTACGATATCAACAAAGCGCGGGAGGAGATGCGCCAGATCGAGGAGCGTCTCAAGGAGATCGCGAAGCATCTCAAAAACATCACCGCCTACACCATCGGTTACCTGGAGGCGCTGTCCGAGAAGCACGGGGAAAACTACCCACGGCGCACGGAAGTCACCTCCTTCGACCGCGTCGATGTCCGTGAAGCCGCCGACCGCAACCTCGCCTTGCGCTACGATGAGAAGACCGGCTACCTCGGCTACGGGCAGCAGTCGGGGCGTGTCCTCTTCCACGTGTCTCCCTACGACCGCATTGTGGTTGTTCGTAAGGGCGGCACCTACTCCGCCATTGATGTTCCCGAGAAGCTCTTCGTTGACAAGGGGATGCACTACTGCGGCTTTGCCGACAAGGAGGAGATCTCCAAGGAGGTCTTCTCCGTGCTCTACAAGAACGAGAAGGACCAAACCTATCTCAAGCGCTGCCGGATCGAGCAGTTCATCCTGGGGCGGAGCTACAATCTAGTCCCGGACGGAGGCAAGCTCCTCGATATCTCCACCGACCAGAAAGCCGTGGCGGTTCTCGACTACGATCCGAACCGGCGCTACCGCGTCGTGGAGGAGGAGTTTCCCGTGGCGGACTACCAGATAAAGGGCGTCCGGTCCCAAGGGGTGAAGCTCACCGATAAAGTCCTGAAGAAGGCGCGATTGGGGCGGCCAAAGAGGAAGTAGCCGGTTTCCTGTGCTATCATTATGCTATCACTATGAAATCGATACATATTCGGGATGTGGATCCCGAGGTCCTTCGGCGTCTGCAACGTCTCGCGAAACTCCACCATCGATCAATGCAGGGCGAGCTGAAGGCCATTCTCGAGGATGCGTCAAAACGCGCCCCCGAGCTTGAGCCTGAGGACCCTCTCGACGTGGTAACCGTCGATGCGGGATCCACGGGGCGTTTCGACCGAGACGACCTTTACGCCGATGAGCGGTGAGCTCGTCTTCCTGGACACGAATATCCTCTTGTCCGCCACGGACAGAGGTCGCCCGAGTCATACGGCCGCCCAATCGGTGTTTCCTCAGGCTCTCACCGCCGGCGTGCACCTGGCGATAAGCGGCCAAGTCCTGCGAGAGTACCTTGTCGCGTCGACGAGGCCGCTCTCGGCAAACGGTCTCGGGTTGGGGCTTTCCGACGCAGTCCACAACGTTAACACGTTCCGGCGGCGCGCCGTCTTTCTTGAAGAATCTGAAACGGTGGCCGACGAGCTCTTACGATTGCTTGGGTCCGTGGACGTCAGCGGGAAGCGTGTTCACGACGCGAACATTGTGGCTACCATGGCGACCCATAACGTGGCATTGCTTCTTACCGAGAACCCTGACGACTTCGCAGTGTTTTCCGGTATCGACACACTCTCGCCCACCGAGTTTGGGCACCGCTTCGGCGTCCCGTCCTAAACGCGGCTCACTTCCCCTTGGCCACCACTACCCATGCCGGAATGGATCCCGCCTCGCCGGGGGTGAACACACTCCCCCGGAGCTCCACGATTTCCATGTGCGCTGAGAGGGCTCGTTCGACCTCGTCGTGGCCCCAGGTGGGTGGCCCGCCGAAGCGGTGCGCCCCCTCGCTCTTGGCCAGAAGCGCGTAGAAGAGCCCGGACGGGGCGAGCCACTCGGAAATGGCGCGCAGGAAGGGCTCATGATCGCGGCGGGAGCGCATGTGGTGGAGGAGGCCGCGCTCCATGATGAAGGCAAAGCCGCCGACCCCCGGCGCAAGCCGGGGCAGGTCGTCCGGGAAGCGAGCCACCTCCAGCCGGCATTGGCCGGGGAGCGGGGTGCCGGTGCGCCGTTCCCCCTCGGCGCGGAGGGAGCGTGCCCGGTGAATGGCGGTTGGTGCGACATCGATCCCGAGCACGTCCCAACCGCGGCGCGCCAGCCAAATGGCGCTCTTTCCCTCGCCGCAGCCAATGTCGAGGGCGGGACCGGGTGGCGGTGAGTGCGAGTGGAGAACATCCGGGAGGTGCCGGTCGTAGGGACCGGGATCCCAGGGGACGCGGCCGGAGCGGTAGCTCGATTCCCAGTAGCCTTCGAGCACGCTTAGCGACTCCTCTGTTTGCGCGCCCACTCGAGAAAGCGCAGAATCTGCGGCTCGGCGAGGAGGGCTTCCCGGGTGTTCAGGCGTGTACCGAGCTCGTCCTCCGAGTAGAAGCGGTGGATCTGTCGGTGACAGAGCCGGCACAGCCACAGTCCGCGGCTCTTGAGCTCCCGCGTATCGTACTGTCTCTTGAAACGGCGCTTGCGGTGGTTCTTCCGCGGAATCAGGTGGTGGAAGCTCAAGCTCGCCTCCCGTCCGCAGAGCTCGCATCTTGTCGCTTGATCACTGCCACCGTTCCCATTGGCGCGACTCATGGGCTGAAGATAGTCACGAAGGACGTTTTCTCGCTACCCTGGCGTCATGAGTAATCACGAGGAAGGGACGAGGCGCAGCAGCATTCGTCCCGGTGCGCGAGTGCAGATCGTGCAGAAGCAACGTCAGCGAAGCGGTGAAACGACCGAGGGTGTCGTCAGGGACATTCTGACCAACTCCCCGACCCATCCGCACGGCATAAAGGTTCGCCTGGAAACGGGCGAGGTGGGGCGGGTGAAGGCGGTGCTGGAGTAGCGTGCGCATCCGCGGGCAACGCCGCCGCGCGGCTACCGACGGCGCGGGGCCGCACCGAGCGGCGGCGCATGGCGGCGGGCCTATTCCGCCGAGAGCTCTGCAAGGAGCGCCTCGAATCCGGCCAGGTTGCGCTCCCACTCGATGTCCCAGTGGTTGGTAAGCTCGACGGTGATGTTGGGGTGGCCGATCTCGTGGAAGTAGTCATCCGCCGAGCCGGTGATCTCGTAGTCGACGGGGCCGTCCACCTCTTCGTCGTCGTCGCGGCGTTCGGGCAAGCGGTAGCCGCTGCCACGGTGATACGCCTCGGCGAGGCGGCGGGCGGGCTCCCATTCCTCCTCGGCACCGCTGTACCACAGTCCCGCGGCTGCGCTCTGGAAGAAGACGCTTACTGCGGGCTCAATCCCTTGGAAGTAGTCGCGGACGGCCCGGGTTTCGGGCTCGCTGAAGGGAGCGCTTCCGGCGTCGACCTCCCGGTTCCCCCAGTAGCTCGTCGGTTGCCAGTCACCGTCCCAGTTGCGGTTCAGATCCACCCAGTTGGCGTTGAAGCGGCCGGGGACGGCGTTTGCGCTGCGAAAGTCGAACTGATCGATTGGAGCTCCTCCGGTGACGCGGTGGAGCCCGTCGGGATTCATGTTGTCAATCACGTGGAGGGTGAAGCGCTCCGGCAGGCGTTCCGGCGCCTCCCGGTAGTGCGCGAGAAGCTCGCGCGCCAGCACGATGGAGTTGTGCTCGTAGCCGCCGTGGATGCCGCCGACCACCAGGACATCAACGGGGCCGCTGCCGACCCGTTCCACGGTGATCGGTCGCCCTTCGACGGACTCTCCGATCGTTTCGGCGGTGGCGGCGGTGGCGGTTGTGGCGGCGAGACCCAGCAACAGAGCGAGCAGGCCGACTCCTACGCGGCGAATCCACGGCGAGGGGGCTGGTGCGACCGCCGTCGCGGGGGTGCCTGCGGGGCCGACAGCTCTTCCGGCAAATCGAACAAGGCGTATCATTCGTCGAAGATACAATCTTGTTCCGCGGTGGGCGAGCGTCGGCGGGCGGCCGGAGCGGGCCGGGACGCATTGGCTCCCTTGACGCATCCGGCAGCGTACCGGTACCGTCCCGCATGCTCAGCTGGTCCACCGCCCGGGCACGCGCCTTCCTGGCGTCGGTGCACTTCACACCACGCTCCATACCGGAGTGCTTCCAACGCCTCGGCAGCGTGCAATACGATCCCCTCAAACCGGTGGGCAGGAACATCGATCTGGTCTTCCAGGCTCGCGTCCCGGGGTACCGTGTGGACGACTGGGAGGCGTGGGTGTACGGCGGGGCGGGGGATGCCAGCTCCCCCCGCCACTACGACGCCCGGGGCAAGCAGGCGGGCGTGGGCCCCGTCGGGGATTGGCCGTGGCGCCGGGTCTACCACCGGTGGCACCGGGCAACGTGGGAGAAGCGCGTCTTCAAGCAGTACGGTGAAGCGGCAGAGATCGTCAATGCCGCCGTGGCCGAGCGCGGTGCGGTTACCGGCGACGACCTTGCGGACTTGACGCTTCCCGGTGCGGAGGACCGGGCCGCGCGCAAGGGTTCCTGGTACGGTCCGCGCTTGGTAAACCACGTCCTGAAGGCGCTCTGGTTCACAGGCCGCATTGTCACCAGTCACCGGTTGAAGGGACGACACGTCTACGCGCTCCCGGAGCGCGTCATTCCCGAGCCGCTCTTGAAGGCGCCGGATCCTCCCATGCGAGAGAACCTCAAGTGGCTCGTTCTGCGTCGCCACCAGTCCGTCGGTCTACTCCGCCCCAACGCGCCCGGCGACCTGTGGAGCATGAAGATTACCTCGGGACAGCGGCGTGAGCTCATTGCGGAGCTGGTCGAAGAGGGGCGCCTGATCGAGATCGATGTCGACGGCCGCCGCTTTCATGCGACCCGAGAGCAGATCGCTGGACACGACCGAGACGGCGCGCGTGAGGGCGACGCCGCGCGCATCTCGGGTGTCGGCGCCGGAACTGCCGGCGTTGAAGCGGCCCCCATTGTACGCTTCCTCGCGCCGCTGGACGCGTTGCTCTGGGACCGCGAGGCCGTTCGATACCTATACGACTTCGACTACGTCTGGGAGGTCTACAAGCCCGCCGCCGACCGGCGCTACGGCTACTACGTTCTGCCCATCATGTGCGGCGACCGGTTTGTCGGACGAGTGGATTCTCGTCTCGACGCGGGCGTGTGGAGGATCCACCGGGTCTGGTGGGAGGGTGAATCGTCCGATTCCGCACCTGCCGTCTCGACAGCGGTAATAGATGGAGTCTACCACGCCATTGAGCGGTTCCGGAACTATCTCGGTGCCTCCGCAGTGAGTCCTCCCGACACCGTTCCGACCGGGCGTCCTGACGCAGCTCCTGAGTGATATTTGCGCAGCGTGTCAAATGCGATATGATGTAACCGCTTACACCCGCGAAGGTTCAACGGGTGCACGAGAAACCATCAATGGCTGAACAGAGACCCGGAGACGAGGAAAAGCGCACGAATCCCGCCGTCAGGCGGACGACGATCAAGGATGTGGCGCAGCACGCCGGCGTCTCGACCGGTACCGTGAGCCGAGTCCTGAACCGGCACAGTGCAGTCAAGCCCACCACCCGGCAGCGTGTCCTGTCGGTCATGCAGGAGCTCAACTACGAGCCCGACCTGGTCGCCCGGGAGCTCTCCCGCGGCTCCGGACCCATAATCGGGCTCAGCGTCGGCGCCGGAAGCCGCCGACTCATTCCCTTCTTCATGCTTTTCCTCGAGCACCTCGCCGAGGCCACGCAGGAGCAGGGCTTTCGCTTCGAAGAGATCCCGACGGATGCCAACGGGCTGCCGAGGTACACCACCGATGCCATGGTGCTCTTCGGCGCTCACGACGACGACACCCGGGTGCCGTACCTGATGGAGCAGCGGATTCCCTTCGTCCTGGTCGGACATCGGGAGGGGGTGCGGTGGATCGCCCCGGACGACATTGATGGCGGCTATCAGGCGGGGCGCCACCTGGTACGCCTGGGGCACCGGCGCATTCTGCATCTCAGCGGTTTCCTACCCGGGCAGGCCGCTACGGATCGGTTGGCCGGGTTCCGCCGCGCTCTCGATGAGGCGGACGTGGAGCTTCCCGCCGACCACGTCCTCGACGGACGGTTCACCGCCCTCGACGCATACCGGCGTACCATGCGCTACTACCGCGAGGGAGGGTCCGCAACGGCGATCTTCGCGGCCTCGGATGAAATGGCCGTCGGAGCTCTGGCGGCGCTGGAAGACCTGGATCTGCGGGTCCCCTCCCAGGTATCCCTTGTCGGCTTCGACGACCTGCCTGAATTCGGGGAGGACATCACCACGGTCCGACAGGACATCGCCCTGCTGGCCGGCACCTCCGTCGAACTCGTCAAGGAGGCCATGGCCGGCAAGCCGGTACGACACGAGCTGATCCCGGTGCACCTTGTTGCGCGAAATACCACGGCCCGCGCCTTAGACGAAAAGCGTTGACAACACGCCGAAGTGGTGGCATTCTGAGTCCAGTTGTGGAATCGGTTACATAATTTCCACAAAGGAGGACGATATGAACGTCATCAAACGACTCGTGGCGCTGCTTGCACTGGTTCTTGTTGCGGCCGGTCCGGCCTTTGCCGGCGGCCAGCAGGAAGGCGGCGAGATGGAGGGCGGCGCTGCCGAGGAGGCGGAGCCCGTCCAGATCCGCATTATGGGCTACGGCGGACAGGACCCGGCCATCGTGGCGCGCCTGCTCGACGAGGTCGTACGGGATCGACTTGCCGACAGCAACATCGAGGTCACCTACGAGCCCCTCGAGGGTGACTACAACGCGGCTCTCTTCAACGCCCTCTCCGCGGGCACCGCAGCCGACATCTTCTACATTCCCGTGGAGACCGCCGTCGGCATTGTGGCGACCGGTAAGGTGCTGCCTCTCGACGACTACGTCGATACGGATCCCTTCATCGACAGTTTGGTAGAGGCGTACACCTTCGACGGCCAGGTCTACGGCATTGCCAAGGACTTCAACACCCTTGCGCTCCACTACAACATGGACCTCTTCGATGAGGCCGGTGTCGAGTATCCCACGGAGAACGAAACCTGGGAGAGTCTGACGGAGAAGGTGCGTCAGGTATCGGAGTTTGGGGACGATGTCTACGGCATCAGCTTCCCGCCGACGTACGATCGCTTCGGCGCCTTCGCCTTCGCCACCGGGTGGGAGCCCTTCGATGATGAGGGCCGGACCGCTCTCCTCGATCCGCGCTTCCAGGAAGCCGTCGAGTGGTACACCGGTCTCGTCAAAGAAGGGGCAGCGGTGCAGCCGAGCGACCTCGGACAGGGCTGGACCGGCGGCGCCTTCGCCACGGAGCAGGTCGGCATTGCGATCGAGGGGGCATGGATCCTTGGATTCCTTCGGAATGAAGCTCCGAACATCCAATTCGGCACCACATATATGCCGGTTGGCCCGTCCGGGCAGCGGGGCAACTTCCTCTACACCGTCGCCTACGGCATCAACGCCGACACGGAGCACCGGGAGGCGGCCGTCGAGGTCCTCGAGGCGCTGACCAGCGAGGAGGCGCAGCAGTTCGTACTGGAGGAGGGCCTTGCCATCCCAAGTCGGGCATCCCTGGCGGACAATCCCTTCTTCGATCAGGACACCCCGGAGGCGACGGCGAACCGCGTCGTGTTCCAGGGCGCCGACATGGGTCACGTCCGGGGATATCAGTTCGGGCGCGTCGGTACGGACTGGTTCCAGCCCATCAACAGCGCCCTGGCGCTGATCATGTCGGGTGAGCAGGATCTCGAGCCGGCTCTCGAGGCGGCCCAGGCGGAGATCGACGCCTTGATAGATCGGGCGCAGTAAGGCGTACCGCGCAGAGCAAAACGTATCGCGCAGCGTCAGGCGCCCCGTTCCGGGGCGCCGCGCTGCGCGGGTGCGGTTCGGCGGCACAGCACAAGGAGGTGTGGGATGAAGCTACAGGCTCGGGGGCTCCAGCGGGGGGAAGGGGTTGCGCCCTATCTCTTCCTGCTGCCGTTCCTCATTGTCCTCGGGATCTTCTTCGTGTACGCCGGCGTTCGGGCGGTGGTCTTCAGCTTCACCGACTACAATCTCTTCAACGACCCCTCCTGGGTTGGTCTGCGGAACTACGTTGCGCTCTTTCAGGAGCAGAACTTCCTGACCGCCCTCCGGAACTCGATCCTTTTCACCATTGTCGTTACCGCCCTGCAGACCCTCGGCGCCTTGATCATGGCGAGTGTGCTCAACGCCCGCATTCGGGGGCTGCACTTCTTCCGGGCGGCCTACTACATGCCCAGCGTGGCCAGCAGCGTCGTCATTACCCTGATCTTCCTGTGGATGTACCAGCGCCGCGGGCTGATCAACTACATTGCCACCCAGGGCTCCCGGTGGGCCCCGGTCATCGGGCTGTTCATTGGAGTCGTAGTAGTTCTCCAGATCGGGCAGGTTCTCTGGGAACGGCGCCGCGGGCTGCCGGCGAAGTGGCTCGATCCGGCCCTCTTCGTGGTCTCCTTCCTGGGAGCGGTGATTGTGTCGGGTATCCTGGGGGTGCTCGGGGTCGTCACACCCCGGGAGGTCGCGCCGATCGACTTCGTCTGGCTCCAGACGGCGAAGACGATTCCTGCGCAGCCCGAAGCGCTGGCAATGCCCATTCCGCTCATTGCCATCATGATCCAGAACATCTTCACTACCATTCCCACCCTGATGCTGCTCTTTCTGGCGGGCTTGCAGGACGTCCCGACGTCCTTCTACGAGGCGGCATCGATTGATGGTGCCACGGCGGCGCAGAAGTTCTTCCACATCACGATTCCCGCGCTGCAGCCGGTGCTCTTTCTGGTCTTGACCCTCGGACTGATCGGAACCCTCCAGATGTTTGACCAGGTCGCCATCTTCGGGGACGCGGCGCCGCTTCGCTCCCGCATTACTCTGGCGTACTTCGTGTACAACCGGATGTTTCCGGGGGCGCAATTGCCTGAGGTCGGGCTGGCCTCCGCTGCGGCGATATTTCTGGCGCTCTTCACGCTGACGGTGGTCATGATTCAACGGGTGATCGTCCCCTCGGAGGTGCGACGATGAGCGGCACGATCGCATCCGTGGCAACGCCGGGTCGCAACATTTCCCGGGAAGAGCTCAACCGGTGGATGGCGCGCCGCCGATGGGCCCGGGCAGGCATTGTCTACACGGTAATGCTGGCCTTCGCCATCATCTTCCTGGGGCCGCTGCTCTTCGCGGCGGTCTCCAGCCTCAAGACCAATCCGCTGGAATACCCGCCTTCTCTGGCGGTTCCGCAACTCTCCCCGCGCAACTGGGTGAACGCCGCGCGCCTCGGGCGCCTCGGCGGGGGCGGCCCCATACTCGGGGGCTTCGCCCCCGGTGGTGCGGTCCCCTTTGAGATCACGTACTTCGCCCCACAGGGCACGGAGCCCGCGGCGCCCGAGGCGGTCGTTCCCCGGCGGCGTCCGGGTGCCGGCCTGGGGGCGGTCATGCAGATCGAGTACGCCGCCGATCACGCGGAGGTCTCCCCGGTGCGGAAGGTTGCCCGTCGCGATGGTCGCCATGTAATCGATGTCCGGGAGGAGGGGACGGTGACCCGCGAAGAGGTCCCCGGAACCTTCGTGACCTACCGCTTCACCATCTCCTACGTCGGCGACGGCCCGGAGATCGACCGTCTGCCCCTGGACGTGACCAACGAACCGACCCAGCGCTACGTCTCGTCGACGATTACCGCGCACCGCCTGGAGCGGCGCGGAAGAGTCGCCTCCTTCGATACCGTCGCCCCCGGCTTCATCGGCTACATGCTCCACAACTACGTCCGGGTTTTCCGGGAGGCGCGGAGCGTCTCGACCGGCAACAGCCTCTTCTTCTCGTGGACCCTCAACTCCGGGATCTACGCGTTAGCCCGAATCATCACGAACCTGGCCTTTGCGGCCATGGCGGGCTACGCTCTGGCGCGCTTCAACTTCCCCGGAAAGACCGCCGTCTTCATGCTGGTCCTCTTCAGTCAGATGGTCCCGGCGCAGGTAACCTTCATCTCGAACTATCTGGTCATTCGGGACGGCATATTCGGACTTACGAAGCTCTTCGGGGTGGACTCCCTCCTGAATACCATGGCGGGCGTCATCATCGGCGGAGCCGGCGCCTCCGCCATGATCGAGGCGAGCAAGGTCTTCATCATGAAGCAGTTCTTCGAGTCGATTCCCCGACAGGTCGAAGAGGCGGCCATGATCGACGGAGCGACGCAATGGCAGCGTTACTCCCGGGTCGTTCTTCCCATGGCGCGCCCCGCCCTGGGCGCCGTCACCATCCTCACCTTTCAGGGCGCGTGGAACGACTTCTTCTGGCCCTTCATTGTCCTCACCAGTCCCGAGGACATTAAGACGCTGCCGATCGGTCTGCTCTCCTTCCGGCAGACCTACGGCGCCGCCGGCGACTGGGGGCTGATTCTGGCGGGAGCCATCCTCAGCGCCGTCCCGATTGTCGTGATTTTCGTGGTCTTCCAACGCTACTTCCTGGAAGGGGTCTCCTTCGGTGGCTCCAAAGAGTAGAGACGAGCGCTCCCCGGGGGTGAAGTCCCGCCGGTGGGGCAGTCGACGCGGTTAGATTCTGAGATGAAAGAGAGCAGTACGAGCGAAAGATGAGCAACCCAACGAATCTGAGTCGTAACCTGGTAATGAAAGAGGACTACGCCTTCGTCGTCATGGACGGCGACGGCGCCATTGACGGGGGAGAGCGCGGCCTCTACAGCCACGATACGCGGTTCTTGAATCGCTACGTCTGGCAGATCGGCGACGGCTTCCAAACGCTGGTCCGGCATTCCGACAGTCCCGACCGCTACTTCTTCTACTACTCCCACATCGAGGGACCATCTCAACGTGTTGGGGTGAGCCGCGAATTGCGGCTCGGGCCCACGTTGCTCGAGGATGTGCTTACCGTAGAAAACACCCATTCTCAGTCAACTGATCTCAATCTGCGCCTTCATATCGCTGCTGACTTCATTGACATGTTTGAGGCGAGGGGATTCGAGCACAGGGGCGGCGGTGAGATTTCGAATCGGGAGCGTGAGACTGCCCTGGACATTCGATACGTGAGCGCGGCCGACTTGGAAATGGGGATTACCATCACCGCCTTGCAGGGAGCGCCGACGCAGGTTGAGCGGGGATGCCTTAGCTTCGAGTTCACCCTCGAAGCGGGAGCGCGCAGGACCCTGCACGTCAGAACCGATCTGCAAACCGGCGTTGCTACGTACCAGTCGTCGTATAGCTACCACGAGTGGCGGAGGGGTTTCCCGACCGAGTTGACCGACGCATCGAGAGATTGGCAGCGCGCTCTCGTGCTCTCCCGTGCAATCGACGATCTGCGGGCGCTGCTTCTGAATACCGCAGCCGGCCCGGTCTCGGCCGCCGGAATTCCCTGGTTCGTCGCCACCTTTGGGCGCGACTCCATCATCACCGCGTATCTCTTGTTGCCTCATCACCCGGCACTTGCAGAGGCGACGCTCAAGGAGTTGGCGGCCATGCAGGGGAGTCGCGTCGATCTCTTTCACGCCGAGGAGCCCGGGAAGATACCCCACGAACGGCGTTTCGGGGAGCTCACACGGCTGGGTGTTGTGCCCCACAGTCCGTACTACGGCACGATCGATGCGACACCGCTGTTCCTTGTGCTCCTGGAACGGCTGTACCGACAGACCGGGAACGAGCAGCTCTTGCGAGAGCTCCGTCCGGTCTGGGAGGCGGCCTTGAGATGGATCCTCGACCACGCCATGACGGACGGACGTTTCTTGCGATACGTAGGCGCCGCTCCGGGCCAAGGCCTCGTCGTCCAGTCGTGGAAAGACTCCGACGACTCCATGAGCCACGCGAACGGAACACTGGCCACCGGGGCGATCGCGCCGGTGGAGGTCCAGGGTTACGGCTACGCTGCCTTCCGTGCGGCTGAAGGGTTCTACCGCGCTCTCGCAGAAGACCAGAAGGCGCGGGATTGGGCGCGCAGGGCCGAAGATCTGGCCGCCGCCATTGACGAGCACTACTGGCTGGACGAACGGGGGACCTACGCCATGGCCCTCGACGGGGACGACCAGCCGCTTCGCGTCAAGAGCTCGAACGCGGGTCACTTGCTATGGTCTGGGGCGGTCCGAACGGATCGGGCCGCGCGCTTGGTGGAAACGCTGGTTTCGCCGGAGCTTTGGTCAGGGTGGGGTATTCGCACGCTCGGGAACAAAGAGGCTCGGTACAACCCGGTGAGCTACCACAACGGTTCTGTCTGGCCCCACGACAATGCGCTCATAGCGGCTGGGTTCGCACGCTATGGTTTCCGCGATTACGCGCGACGGATTCGGGACGCTCTATTCGATTTGGCGGAGAGCCAAGAAGACCACCGCCTCCCTGAGCTCATTGCAGGCTACCCTCGTCGCAGCGGACCACCCATTCCGTATCCCGTGGCGTGTCGACCACAAGCGTGGGACGCAGCCGCGCTCATCTACCTCGACCGATTGTAGAAGACCACTCCGGAGTTCACCTGCCAAGCCCGGCGTCAAGCTGGTGAGTGACCACGGCAACATGGCCATTGAGGGCCTCTTTTTCGCGGTCCTGTCGGGTGTGGCACCCTTCGTGCTCATTCACTACTTCATTGGAAAGCTCATTGGTCCACTGCTGTTCGGCCGGCTCTGGTGCGGCTGGGCGTGTTGGTATGGAATGATCTTCGACATGCTACCCTATCCCTTCAGCTACTGGCGCCGGGACAAGCGATTGAGCCTGCTCCGATACGTCCACTTCTTCGCCAGTGGCGGTCTGGTGGCCTTACTGTGGTTCGGGCTGGGCTTTCAAGGCACCATCGGTGCCGCGGGAGTTTACTGGTTTCTTCTGGGGATCTGCATCTACTACGCCCTGGGCATTGTTCTGGCTCTTGCGCTCAAGGACCATCGCGCCTTCTGCAAGTACGTGTGTCCCGTCAGCGTGCCCATGAAGGCCGTCGGCAGGCTCAGCCTGGTGAAGATGGACGGCACGTCCGCGTGTTGCCCCGAGGGGTGTCAGACCTGCATTGAGATGTGTCCCATGAACATTCGTGTGAAGGACTACCTCTTTGCGAAGACGCGTATTCTGTCGACGGAGTGCATTCTCTGCATGACCTGCGTCAACGTCTGCCCCCAGGAGGCTCTGGCGCCCTCGATCCGGCTGGATTTCGGTGGGGTGGAGTACTGGGATCATGATCCCACTCGTGGGAATCAGAACACCGTTCCCAACGTTGCCTGGATTCATGACGATGAAGAGGCCGGGCGCACCGACATTGGGCGCGCCGGCGCAGGTGTGCCGCGCGGAACGTTTGGTCAGAAGTAGAATCCGCCTTCAGCGTGGAACCACGGAATTCCCTCGCCGACACCGAAGAAGAATCCACTCTCGGTAGTGTAGTCACCACCGAGAAACAGATACGCGGGAACAATGGTGAACGTGCCCCAGGCCCAGTAGACGTTGAAGCTGCCTACCTGGGCGTCACCGAAGTAGTGTTTCGCACCGTATCCGAGGGTGACAATGTTGATGCCGCGTACGGAGCTGACTTCACCGTCATCGTTGTGGCTAACCCAACCGAAGTTGAGCGGTCCAACGCCTGTAAGTGACAACTCGCCGACGTTACTCCACTCAGGACATGGAATTGTCGTCTTGCGCCATTGCGACTGTGCTGAGTAGGATCAGAAGGGGGCTGATAGCAAAAGATCTCATAGTGTCCTCCTTATTGAGTATCAAGGATACCTAGACGCTACAGATTCTGCTGCGCAGCCGTCACCAATTCGCCCGAGGATACATGAGGAGTTGTATGGCACATATCGTGGGCCGGAGCATTGTATTGCGCGAGTACCGCGAGAGCGACAAGGCGGAGATTCACGCCTGGGTAAACGACCCGGAGGTTACGCAGCATCTTTCGAACATCTTCATTCGCGGACATACCACCCCCATGTCCGACGGGTTTGTGGACTCCATCCTCCGCAACGAGAATCGCGACGCCTTCCACTACGTGATCGCGGACCGCACGGATGAGGGTTATATCGGCCAGATCGATCTCGCCGGAATCGACTGGTTCGTGCGTGCAGGAACCCTCGCCATTGTCGTTCCGCGCCGGGAGAATCGAGGGAAGGGCTACGGAGCGGAGGCCATCCGCCTGCTTCTCGGATACGCCTTCGATCGCATCAACCTCAACAAGGTCGAGCTCGAGGTCTACGAGTACAACGAGCGCGCCTACCGGCTCTATCTCCGGCTCGGCTTTATCGAAGAGGGGCGCCGGCGCGCTCGCGTCTACCGCAACGGGCGATACTACGAGTCCATACAGATGGGCATTCTCCGGGACGAGTTCTACGCCG
>CAYPTH010000001.1:0-18148 GCA_964413635.1 uncultured Spirochaetaceae bacterium | reverse complement strand
GGGCGATACTACGAGTCCATACAGATGGGCATTCTCCGGGACGAGTTCTACGCCGTGAACAGCACGGATCACTCCGCCGGCAGCACAAAGTAGAACCGGCTCCCGCCGCCGTCGGCGTTGTCGACATCGATCGATCCTCCGTGGAGCTCCACGATCTTCTTGGCAATGGCCAAACCGAGTCCGCTGCCCTTGTCGCTGCCGCTGCGGCTTCGGTCTCCCGTGAAGAACTGGTCAAAGAGGTGCTCGCGGTCGGCGTGATCAATGCCGGGCCCGGCGTCCTCTACGGAGAGCTCCACGTCGTCGTCCCGCGCCGCCAAGGCAATGGTAACGGCCGACCCGGCCGGAGAAAACTTGATCGCGTTGTCGATAAGATTCGTCACCGCCCGCTCGATCTTTCCCACGTCTCCGTTTACGAGGTGCAGGCTCTCGGGCTTTCGGATCTCCAAGGCTATCTCACGCTCCTCCGCCCGCGGCTGCATTTGGAGCACAACGTCGTGGGCCAATTCGCTGAGCGAAAACTGCTCGCGCTGCGGTTCGGCGTCGCGGGCATCCAGCGTCGAAAGCTCGAATAGGTCTCCGACCAGACGACTCAGGGCCGCGGCGCGGTCGAGGGAGACTTCCAGGTAGCGGCGCCGCTCCTGCGCGCTCAGTGTGTCGTTCTTCTGCAGGAGCGTCTCTGTGTAGCCTCGGATCGATGCCAGAGGGTTGCGCAGGTCGTGGGAGACGCTGGCGACCAGATCGCGTCGCTGGCGGTCGGCTTCGAGCAGCTGTGCGTGACTCGCCTCAATGGTGTCGGCCATATTGTTGAAGGTCCGAGCGAGCTCGCCAATCTCATCCTGCGCCGCTGCGTTGGCGCGCACGCCGTACTCCCCTTCCGCAAAGGTGGAGACGGTTTGGGTCAGACGCATGAGTCGGCGTGTGGCGAGGAAAAACACGACCACGCCCAGGATCGCCACTGACGGCAGCGCAATGATGAGGCTGTTCCGTATGGCCTGGAGGAGGTAGAGGTCGCCGAGGTTTTGCCGCGCCCGGTCGTAGCGACTGCTCTGCAGGACGATGTAGAGATACCCCTCTTCGCCGGAGCGAAGGGTGATTGGCGCCACGGAGAAGTGCTTCTTCTCCTGCGGCCGGCGCGGGTCGTCTCCGAATATCGGGAAGCTCCGCTCCGGCGACAGGAATTCCCGGATGGGCTCGAGGTCGATCCGATCCTGTTGGATCTCGCCCTCACCTTCGGCGAAGAAGGCGAGAATCCGTCCCCTCCCGTCGAGGAGATAGATCTCGACGGCGGGGTTTAGCACCATCATGTAGTGAATTACCGACCCGATTTCCCGGCTGTCGGCGCCGCGATCGAGCTGTGGCTCGATTTCCCGCGCCATGTCTGCAGCCAAGCCCGCGTTGACTCTCTGATCGATCTCCACCTGGTGCTCTTCGAAGGTCCGGATGGTTACCAGAATGAAGATGGCGGCCAGAACGAGAAGCAGGACCAAGAACACGGCCGAGAGGCGGAGGTAGAATCTCTTCAGCATCGCGTCACTCTCGCTCGGCAGGGTCGGCAAAGCGATAGCCGTAGCCCCACACGGTCTGGACGTAGGTTGGGTTGCTCGGGTCCGGCTCGATCTTGCTTCGCAGCCGATTGATATGACTGTTCACCGTGTGGCTGTAGCCCTCGTGATTGTAGCCCCAGACCAGCTCGAGAAGCTGCTTCCGGCTGAAGGCCTGCCCGGGGCTTTCTGCTAGGAGGACCAGGAGATCGAACTCCTTGGCCGTCAGATCGACCGGGCTTTCCTCGACGAATACACGCCGCCCGCCGGTGTCCACGGTCAGCTTGCCGAAATCAATGGTTTTTCTCCCGCGCGTTGCCTGCTCGGCGGTGCCACCGCCGCGCGACTGCTCCGCGGTTCGACGCATAACGGCGCGGACGCGCGCCACGAGCTCCCGCACGCTGAAGGGCTTCGTAATGTAGTCGTCCGCGCCGATCTCGAGGCCCATGATCTTGTCGAGCTCTTGTGACTTGGCAGTGAGCATGATAACGGGAGTGTGCGGATCGTCGGACCGGAAGCGGCGGCAGAGCTCGATCCCGTCCATCCCAGGAAGCATGAGGTCGAGGATAATCAGGTCGAAGGTTTCGGATCGTGCCGTGCGCAGGCCGGCTTCCCCGTTGTGTGCGTGCAGCGACTCGAAACCAATATCGCCGAGGTGCAGCGCTACGAGATCAGATATCTCGCGATCGTCTTCAATGATCAGTACTCGTCGTCTCTCTCCCATTGGCTACCTGTCACTCCCAGTATAGCTGATCCTGCGAGTGCACCAAAACGGTTTGAGAGAAGCGTGAAGCTGTTGTGACGCTTTCGTGATACCCGACCGCTACTCGTAGCGAAGCGCTTCGACGGGATCCATGTGGGCCGCTCTGCTCGCCGGATACAGGCCGAAGATGAGACCGGTGGCGACGGAAAGCATCACCGAGAGTTGCACCGCACCCCAGGAAACCACCGCGGGCCACCCCGAAAGATGCGCGATCACCCGGATGGCAACGGCAGCGATTCCCACTCCCACCACGCCACCGCCTCCGCAGATGAGGAGCGTCTCTAGGACGAATTGATTCAGGATGGCCGCTTGTTTCGCGCCGATTGCCTTCCGCGTCCCGATCTCCCGAGTTCGTTCCTTCACCGACACCAGCATGATGTTCATGATTCCGATTCCCGCCACCAGCAGGGCAATGCCGGCGATGATCGTTATGAAGGCGGTGAGGGTTTGCGTAGTCTGGTCAATGGTGTCGAGGACCGCGCCCATCTCCTGAATGGCGAACTTCTCGTACTTCCCATCCCACCGGCCGTGATTGACCGTGAGGATTGAGAGTATCTGCCGTTTCGCCTCGTCGACGCGCTCCTCGCTTCTTGCTTCGCCGAGGAGGAAGTAGATGTAGGATGACCCACCCACCCGCTCAACGGTCGCGGCGGGGACGTAGATCGTGTTGTTGCTCGTCGTGTCGAAGTCACTCACCGTGGAGATGAAGGACTTCTCCTCGCGCTCGAGGACTCCAATGATCTCCATCTGCGTAATCCCTTCAATGCCGACGAACTTGCCCAAGGGGTCCGCGTCACCGAAGAGACGCTCCGCAATGTCGGCGCCGAGCACCCCGACCTTGCGCATGTAGGTATCGTCTTCCGGCTTGAGGAAGCGGCCCCGCGCCACAGTCATGCCCTGCGCCTCGAGAAATTGATGGAGCGTCCCAATGAGGCGCACCGGCTCCCGCTCGGCGCCGTACTGGGCGGTGACATCGAGTTGTATCTGAGGGGTCACCGCCTTCACCGCGCTCGCTTCCTGATTGATGAGGCGAATATCCTCCCGAGTGATCTCCTCCATCTGGAATCGACCGTCGCTCTCCCGCATTGCCGACTGATTGGGCATGACGATGAGGGAGGTCGATCCGAAGGAGCCGAGGAGCTCTCCGATCACGCGTTTGGCGCCGTCACCCACACCGACGACGGTAACGACGGATCCAACACCAATGATGATGCCAAGAAGCGTGAGGGCGGTGCGCGACTTGTTTCGGGCGATCGAGGCGAGCGCCTCACGAAGAAGGTCCAAGATCTTCACGGGCTACTCCTTGGTGAGAGCCACAACCGGGTCCAGGCGGCTCGCCTGGGTGGCGGGATAGATTCCGAAAAAGAGACCGATGGCGACGGAGACCCCAATACCGAGGACAACCGCGTATAGAGGCATGACGTATTGCCAGCCCTGGTTCGCGGCGACGAGGAAGGCAATTATGACGCCGAGAATGATCCCGATGCCGCCGCCGATCAGGCAGATGATCACCGCCTCAATGAGGAACTGCGTAAGAACGTCGAAGCGTTTCGCGCCAATGGCCTTGCGAATCCCGATCTCCTTCGTTCGCTCGGTAACCGTGACCAGCATGATGTTCATGATGCCGATCCCGCTTACCAGGAGTGAGATTCCGGCAATCAAGGAGATGACGGTTGTAATGATTCCGAATATCCGATTGAAGGTATCGATGTTCTCTTCCGCCTTGTTCACGTTGAAGCGCGGCTCGCCGTTGACTGTGCCGTAGCGGGCTTCCAAGAAGCGCTGGAGAATCTCGACGGTGTAGTCGAGGTCGGCGACATTATTGACTTGAATATCGAGGGAGAGGACGCGCGGACCTCCGTAGTTGCTCCAGTCCATCATCCCCTCTTTGGCGGGGTAGGGGACGTAGATCGTTTCATCATCCGAACCGTCGCTCACGAATGAGCGCTCGCGATCCGCCATGACTCCAATCACCGTAAACACGTTCTCCCCGATTCGCAGGCTCTCCCCGACGGGGTCCGCCTCGCCGTAGTAGATACGCGCCGCGTCGACGCCGAGAACGGCAACTTTTTGTCGCGTCTGCACATCCCGTTCGGAAACGAAACGTCCCTGGGCAAGCTCATGCTGCCAGATCTTCAGGTAGGCGGGCGTGACGCCCTGCACCATGTTTGGATCTGAAAAACCGCGATAGCTCACCGCTTGGGTGCTACGGAGTTGTGGCGAAAAGATGGCTCCGTCAACGAGCTTTCGCATGTCCGTGAGGTCGGTGGGCTTGAGGTATGTGCGCTCGCCCGGGCGTTCGTAGGCCTCTCGGTTCGGAGTAATCCAGAGAAGGGCAGCGCCAATGCTCTCGACATCCGTCATGATGGCCGAGCGTGCCATGAGCCCGGAGGCCATGATGGCAATTACCGCGGCAACGCCAATGTTCATGCCCAGCATGGTGAGGAAGGTGCGGAGCTTGTTGTGGGTGATTGTGTCCCAGGACTCGCGGAAACCCTCGCCTATCTTCAATGCGCGACTCCCGCCTCGCGGCGCTTCAGGTCCTCCGCAATGAGGCCGTCACGAATGTGAACCGTCCGCTTGGCGTGGTCGGCGACCTCAGCCTCGTGGGTAACCAGAATGATAGTCACGCCGCCTGCGTTGAGCTGCTCGAAGATTTGCATGATCTCCGCGCCGGTTGTTGTGTCCAGGTTTCCCGTCGGCTCGTCGGCGAAGAGGATGGACGGTTCGGTAACCAGCGCCCGGGCAATGGCCACGCGCTGTCTTTGTCCGCCGGAAAGCTCGGTCGGCCGGTGCGTTGATCGGTCTTCCAGGCCGACGTGCTCGAGCGCCTCCAATGCGCGCCGGCGCCGCTCCGCTTTGGACGCCCCGGCGTAAACCAAGGGGAGCTCTACGTTTCGCAAAGCCGTCATTCGAGGCAGGAGGTTGAATGTTTGAAAGACAAAGCCGATCTTCTCGTTCCGAATTTCGGCGAGCTCATTGTCGGTCATCTCGGAGACGTCCACCCCTTCCAGGTGGTATTTGCCTTCGGTGGGACGGTCCAGGGCACCAATGATGTTCATGAGGGTGGACTTCCCGCTCCCCGAAGGGCCCATGACCGCCACGAACTCTTGGGCCGCGATCTCCAGATTTACGCCGCGAAGGGCGTGCACCTCAGTGGTGCCCATGAAGTAGGTTTTGTGGATGTCCTCGAGTCTGATCATCATGACCGCGACTGCCCCCGGCCGACGAGCATGTCTTCCCGGAGGCGCGAGAAGTTGCCGGCGGCTACAAGCTCACCTTCGGATAGGCCACCGGTGACCTCTACCTGATTCACCGTGACAAGGCCTAATGTTATGCGGCGTCGCTCTAGTCGATAGCGGCGTGTCGTCCCTCCGTCGGTGTCTCCGTCCGGGGTGCCGACCGGCTCCATGACGTAGGCGAAGGTCTCCTCATTCTCGGTCTGGTAGGCGGTAATTGGGATGACGAGGGCTCGCTCTTTGGTGGTAGTTGAGATCCGCGCGGTACAGGAGGCGCCGGACTTCAATCGGCGACCATCGGTGTCGAGGGAGATCTCAACGGTGCTGACGCGGGTGTTGCCGACGCGTTGAATGACCGGCGAGATGTTGCCTACCGTTCCGGTGAGGGTCTCACCCAGGATTGAGTCACTGGAAACCTCCGCGCTGTCTCCGGTTGAGATCTTCCCAATGTCAACTTCATCTATTTGGACCTCGGCGGTCATTTCGTTGAGCCGCTCGATCCGTACCAGCGGCGCGTTCGGTGTTACTATGCCGCCTTCCTCAACGGAGATCATGGCGACGGTTCCCGAAGATGAGGCGCGGGGTCGCGTGTTCCGGAGGGAATCCCGGGCGTCCTCGACGTTGAGAGCCGCTTGGCGTACGTCCGGAATCTGGTCAACCACTTCCTCGGCTTCCTGCGAGCTGAGAATGGGATCCGCCGCCATGGACCGTCCCATGTACAGATTGAGGCGCTCCTGGGCGGAGGCCAAGGCGTCCTGCGCCTCTTCCAGGGCTTCTTCGGACTGCTGGAACTGCTCCTGCGAGATGGCGTCCGCCTCGCGCAGCTCAATGTTGTTGGTGTGGCTCCGCTTCGCCCTTGCCAGGTTGCGTTCGGCTGTCTTGACGGTGTTCTGGAGTGAAACGATCTGTTGCAGGGCGGCGCGACGCGCGGTCTGATACGAAACCTGCGCCTTCTCCAGGGCCTGGGCGTAGTCATCGTCCTCGATCTGAAGCAGGCTATCCCCTTCGTCGACGCTCTGTCCCTCTTCAACCAGGATCTCCTCGACCGCCCCCGAAACCTTTGCATAGGCGGTACTCTTGGCTCCGGGGACAAAACTGCCGGTGCCTGAGATGGTTTCCCTCATACTGTCGTATGTGACTTCGTGGGCCTCCACCATTTCCAAGGTGCTCGGGCCACGGCGGCCGAGCGCCACGGCGGCAATGACGCCGACGGCGGCCACCACGACAAGGACAATGAAGATAATGCGTGCTCGTTTCGTCATGAGTTCTGTGCTCCGCTTTGTGCTGCTGCGCGAATTGTTGATTCAAGGTCTCGTCCCGCGCTCTCGAGGATGCGCAAGGCGTTGAGAAAGAGATCCGCCCGGGTGCGCCAAAGGGCGTTCTCCTTGGACGCGACTTGGGTCCGCGCCTCGGCCAATTCCATCTCCGTCGCCGAATCCAGCTCGGCGAGCTTCTCCTTTTCGGCAAGACGGTCTCGCTCCAATGTAAGACTTGATCGTCGCAACGACAGCTGATCTCGAAGGAGCGCCCGTCGGAGGTAGAGGGCGTGAATGCTCTCCGCGACCGACCGCTCCGCGTCGCGTAGGGAGACCTCCGCCTTGTCGATGCTCCGCTGGTCCTGCTCCACCTGGTGTCGCGCTTGACTGCCGTTGTACAAGGGTACGGTGAGATCCACCGAGACCGTTGTGTTCCACGAGGCTTCGTCGGCGAAGAGCTCCGAGTAGGACTCCCCAATCTCGGTGCTTCCGAAAGCCCCGGTCTCAACCCACTCGGAGTCGTATTGGGGAGCAATGGTCACGCTGGTCCGCAGGGTGGCTGCGTACTGCCGGCCGTTGACGACCCTCTGGAGGCGCCGCTGATTGACGTTCTCCTGCGCCTGGGCTATTTGCAAGCTGGAGGCGCGCGCGACCTCTGTAAGCTCTTTCTCCGGCGGCAGGGAGATCTCCGGAACAGCGTCCGAAAGGCGGCGATCCGCCATGCGACCGATTGCCGGTTCCGCGCTAATGCCGAGGCTGGCGGCAAGAGAGGACTCCGCCTGCCGCAAGGCGTACTCCGCCTCGAGGCGCCCCTCGCGAAGCTCTTCGAGGGAGATCTCAATGTCCCACAGGTCCCGCTGCGTCGCGGTTCCTTGGCGTCTGCGAATACGTGCCTGCTCGACGCGCTCCTGTGTCGTCTGAATATTCGCGCCGAGGACATGGATCTGCTTTCTCAGCTCTACTACCCGGAGATAGGTATCCATGACGCTCAAGATCCGCGCGTTCTTCTGGATGTCCGCGCTCGTCTGCGCGAGACGCAGCGGAATCCCACCGGCCAGCTCGATGCTGGCGCCGAGGACGCGCAGATCCACAATCCGCCTGTTTGTGAAGAGCGGCTGCTGCCAGGTCGCGCCGAGGCTAACGTCCTGCCGGTAGAGGGGATCCTTGTCTTCGTCGTCTTGCGCGCGGAAGGTGTTGCCGGCGTACACTGAGAGGCTGCCGTCGGTGGGAAGCGCCTGCGCGAGGTTGAGTTGCGCCGACGCGCTGTGCACATCCCGCGTGAAGTCTTCCGCCATCGTGTCCACGATGCGCTGCGATTCCTGACGCGACCAGGAGTAGGTCGACGCGTTGGGCGTGCTGCCGAGAGTGACTTGCGGCAAGAGTTGAGCCCGCGCCAGTGCCCGCGACGCAGCCGCGCTCGCGGCATCCAATTGCGCCTGCCGGTACGCGGAGTCGTGCTCGAGAATTCGCGGTATGATTGTCGTCACCGAGAGGGGGCTGTCTGCGCCGGCCCCTTGGGCGAAGACGGGATTGGCGGTTGCAAACGCCGCCGTGAGAAGGAAGAGGCCACGGCGCACGATCGATAGTATTCCGGGAGCTTGCTCTGACATCGACATCTGAATCCTTTTCATCAAGCTTGTGTTATGAGCTGCGATATGGCTTGTACCGCACCGTGTTGCGCCGCCATGAGTGCCACCAGGATGAGTGCCAGGAGAGACGCTCGCTTGACGCTGAGCCGAAACACCTCAACCGCGCCCAAGACGTAGACGTATCCCGCCCACCATACAAAGGGATTGGTGATGTGGGAAACAAAGAAGCGCACCGTCGGAGAGAGATTACCGAGAGAGACTCCGCCGACCTCGAGCACGCTCAGAGACACGCGGACAAGCTCCTGGTACTCGGAGTAGGTGGCCGCGGTCGCGAGTCGGGCG
The DNA here is from genome assembly GCA_964413635.1 of uncultured Spirochaetaceae bacterium. Classification (GTDB taxonomy): domain Bacteria; phylum Spirochaetota; class Spirochaetia; order DSM-27196; family PWMO01; genus CAYFQV01. Next base: position 9,418 of record CAYPTH010000001.1, on the reverse strand, counting down.
GGATCGACGGAGCTCATGAGAAGCGCCTCGATGACTCGAGAACCCAAGACCGGAATCAGGGCGACGAGCACGAGGTACTGGCTCCGCAGGTGACGCCGTCCGGCAAGGGGATGCTCCTCACCGCCGGCGAACTGGACCAGAAGCAGCGTAACGAGCCAGAGCTCATAGAAGATCACGAGCCACTGCACCACCGCAAGCACTGCGCCTCCAATGATGGCCGGCAGCCCTGAGCCCATGGCCACCTGCTGCCGCACCTGCGTTTTGACCTCTTCTCGTTGCTCCGCCGGGGCGTTGAGCATGATGCGCTCAATCCGATCGAGCTCACGTTCGAGAAGGAGCTCGACGGCAAGATCGCTTGTCGTCACGGATGCGGCGAGTGTCGCCGCTACAAGCCCGACGAAGAGAAGCAGCGTCAGAATGATGAGACGAGGTACGTGGTATATCCGTCCGGTCCTGAACGTCGTGTCCGGCGCGACGAGGGACCTAATAGGTGCTAGGCCGGCTTTCATCCTGTGGCCAAACCTATTGCAGAAATTCCCAAACGTACAGCAATTTCGACGTTGCAATCCACTGTGTGCGCCCGACCGTGCTTGACGTAACAGGCAGACACTCGTATTCTTTTGATAGTTCAAGCTTGAACTATAGACGAGGCTGATGCGAGATGGCAGGAAAGCAGCCACCGAAGCGGCAAGAACGACTGGCACTCGACACCTTTATCCGGCTCAATAGAGCCGTTGAGGCAGTGGCTTCCCGCGTAGTGGCGTATGCTCCTCTTCCCGACGCGCTCACCATGCCGCAGTTCGGCGTGCTCGAGGCGCTTCTGCACCTCGGGCCCATGTGCCAGGCCGAGTTGGGTCGCAAGCTTCTGCGAAGCAAGGGCAATGTCTCCCTTGTCGTAGACAACCTTGCGTCCCGCGGACTGGTGCGGCGGCAGCCGAGCGCTGAGGATCGGCGGCAGACCGAGGTGTCTCTCACGGAGGAGGGACGCCGGCTCATTTCCGAGTACTTCCCACGGCACGCGGAGGGAATTGCCCGGGCAATGTCGGTCCTCACGCCGGAGGAGCAGAAGCACCTTGGTGAGCTCTGTCATCGACTCGGCCTATCACCCGACACGCAACAGGAGGAGAATGTATGAAGATCAAGGTGATCTTTTACTCGACATATGGACATATGTGGCAGATGGCGCAGGCCGCCGTTGAGGGCGCCCAGGGGGTATCCGGCGCGCAGGTAAACTTGCTCCGATTCCCGGAAACGCTCTCGCAGGATGTCATTGAGGCGCAAGGGGCGGCGGAGCCACAGAAGCAAATGGCCGCCATTCCCGAGGCGACGCTTGACGATCTTCGTGATGGGGACGGTTTCGTGTTCGGCATACCGACACGCTTCGGTAACATGCTCGGCCAGGCGCGCGCCTTCTTTGACGGCACGGGGCCGCTGTGGCAGAAGGGAGAGCTCATCGGGAAGGTTGCCGGCGTCATGACCAGTACAGCCACCCAGCACGGCGGACAGGAGACGACCATAGTTAGCACCCAGTACACCTTGCTTCACCACGGCATGGTGATCGTTGGCCTTCCCTACAGCTTTCAGGGGCAGATGCGTACGGATGAGATTACCGGCGGATCACCCTACGGCGCCGGCACGATTACCGGCGGAGACGGCTCTCGTATGCCCAGCGAGAACGAGCTCGAAGCTGCACGCTTTCAGGCCAAGCGGGTTGCCGAGATCACGCGGAAGTTGGTCTCCTAGTCTCACGCATGTGAGGGGAGCATCGACATTGCAGCATTCGCCGAGGGTGCCGGTCTGCGACGGCCGGCTTCCGGCGGCCGCCGTCGCACGAGGGCTCAATCCACAGGCTCGAGCATGCCGAGCTCTTCTTCTAGCGTTCGGTTTAGCCACGATCCGTACAAGGGCTGTATGGCAAATCTCTGGTGCCCGAAGATTTCGGAACGCTCGAAGTCGTATTCGGGGCCGTTCCGGTGCTGCAAGAACTCGCCGTACAATCCCAGGATAACCTGGACTCCGCGAACCGCACGCTCAATGCTGCCCGCCTCCGCTACGAAGTCGGCAAATAGCTCTCGATAGCCCTCCTCGTCGTAGGTGAACAGGGAGGGGTTCTGGAAGTCCTCCGACTCGATTTCTTGTGAGCCGTCGGTCTTCCGGCTCAATCCCCAGACCCACATGGCGGAAGAGTACATGGTGTCGAGGGTAGCGCGCTGCTCCTCGCTCATTCCGAGCTCCGCCGCATAGAGGTACTCGAACACGACAGCCGAAAGGGCGGGGGAGTCTTCTACCAATGCATCCGCCGTGGTTTGCAGGAGCCCAATGTGGTTCGGGTTCTCGAGAAGTCCGTGAAAGAGAAGGCGCGCCGTGATTGGATTGAAGTCGAAAGCGATGTACCCCGCCTGAGCGTAGTCCGCCAGTTCGTCGGAGGATAGATCCTTGACATAACGGGGACCTTCGTCGTTCTCATCAGGAGTGCTCGCACAAGCGAGCACCAGGATCAGGGCTATTCCTGCGAGCATGGTCCACTTCAACACGTATTTCATGGCATCTTCCCTCTAACATCGTTATGAAGCAGGGTGCATGTCCACTAGGCGGCCAATCGGCGCAACGGCTTGCACGCGCACCGCGAACATGGCAGGCTAGGGGTACATTCCAAACATCCACAAGGAGATGGAGATGGATCTGAACGTAATCAAAACGCTCCAAGCGGAAGCGGACACGAAAGTTGTACTCCTGGTCATGGACGGACTCGGTGGTTTGCCCGGCCCTGACGACAAGACCGAGCTCGAGGCCGCGAAGACGCCGAATCTGGACCGACTGGCGGAGAAGAGCGTCTGCGGCTTGCACGAGCCCGTTGGTGGGGGCATTACGCCGGGAAGCGGTCCCGCGCATCTCGCGCTCTTCGGCTACAACCCGCTGCAATATCAGGTTGGACGCGGCGTCTTGAGCGCAGCGGGCATCGACTTTGATCTGCAGAAGAGCGATGTCGCCTGCCGAGGCAATTTCTGTAGCGTTGATTCCGGTGGTCTCGTGACCGATCGACGGGCGGGACGGATTTCCACCGAGAAGAATGCGGAGCTCGTCGAGAAGCTCAAGGGCATCGAGCTTTCCTCCGGGGAGGTCTTTGTCCAGACCATCAAGGAGCACCGCTTCTTGGTCGTCTTTCGGGGCGAGGGACTCGGCGAGAAGGTGAACGATACCGATCCGAAGGTCGTGGGTCACAAGCCGCACCTTGCGGAAGGCGGGAACGACGCCTCCAAGAAGACTGCCGCCCTGGCAAACGAGTTCATTGAGAAGGCGAAGGAGATTCTCGGAGGCGAGGATCAGGCGAACATGGCGCTCCTGCGCGGTTTTGCCAAGACCCCCGATTGGCCGAGCTTTCGGGAGGTCTACGGAACGCGGAGTGCCTCCATTGCCGCCTATCCCATGTACCGCGGTTTGGCGAAGCTCCTCGGTATGCAGGCCCTCGACAACAGTGAGGATCCCGGTGAGAAGTTCGCGGTCATGAAGAAGCATCGCAGCGACTTCGACTTCTTCTTTATCCACGTGAAGAAACCCGACAAGGCCGGCGAGGACGGCGATTTTCCTGCGAAGGTCAAGAGCATTGAGGCGGTAGACGCGGCGCTTCCCGGCCTCATTGAGGCGGCGCCCGACGTTCTGGTGGTGACCGGTGACCACTCAACGCCGTGGGCCCTGGCCAACCACAGCTGGCATCCGGTACCGACGCTACTCTACTCGGCCTACTGTAGGCCGGACAACGTGAAGACCTTCGGTGAGCGTGCCTGTCTGGCGGGCGGATTGGGTCCACGCTTCCCGGCGACGAATCTCATGCCCTTGGCAATGGCAAACGCGCTGCGGATTGAAAAGTTCGGGGCGTGAACCGGGCCGCCGGGGCTTCGACGGCCCGTTGTAGGGCTGCGAAGCTCTACTGCAGCTCGGCAACCTCGGCGTAGTAGGCCTCGACCGATTGGATAGTCTCGTAGCCGTAGGCGCGGCTGCGCTGGCCTGCGCGGACGCTGTGGCTCTGGCCTATGCTGTTCCGTAAGGAGACGTCACCCTCGAATACGGTCAAGAGACTTCCGTCGTAGACGAAGTCGGTTCCTTTGACGGCGGCCGTTGAGACGGGGCTGCGGACTTGGAAATCCGTGCTCCGCTGATCGGCACTTCGAACCCGAGAGCGGACCCGACCGAATGAGAGGTCCATGGTGGCGCTCTCCGCCTCTGCTGAGTCGGAGAGCTCGGAGAATTCCAGGTAGGAGATCGGATCTATCTCTACGCGCGAGGCGCCCACGGCGAGGACTGCGGAGGCGTTGAAGCCCGTCGAGACGGACATGCCGCTCGCGAGGACGTCTCCCGCGCCGGCGCGGCTCCATGAACCGTCCGCGGCGTGGATCCGCACCATTCCGTCCACGGATACCACCTCCACCTGTTCCGCGGCGCCGGCTGAAAGGGCGCCGATCGCTAGCAACGTAATTGCAAATATCACTATCAAACTATTTGTATGGCGGCTCATTTCTTCCTCCTCTTGTCAGAATATAGTGCAATTTTGTCCAAGCTTCAGGGCTGAGCGTGTCACTTTCCGGTTAGAATTCGAGCCGCGCGTCTATTCCAGCTCGCAAGAGTGCCGCCCCGTCGGGGAGGAGACCGCCGGCGACCGCCGCTTCCCCGGGCCAGACTGCGGCGCCCACGAGGCTGAGAATCAGGTCGGATGTCGGCCGGTACCGAATTTCCGCCTTCGCTGCCGTGCCGAGATAGCCGGCCGGAGCGTCGCTTTCGAGTCCGTCGACGCTGCCCGCGCCGGCGGTCGGCCGTCCGAGCGCTTGCATCTGCAGCTCAACCCGCACGCCGGTGTTGCGTGGATAGCTTGGCGCGAAGGGGCGGAATGAGTAACTCGCCTCGCCGAGGACAACGTTGGTGAAAGCGACATCGAGGAGTGCCGTCACCTGCGGATCGGTGATCGGTACGAAATGCGTGGTGCCTCCGGCGCCGCCGCCGATCCGCTGACTGCGTCCGCCGTCTCCAGAGGCGTAGGCGCCGCGGAGCTGAAGGCTCGAGTAGGCGAACTCTTCCACGTAGTACCGGACGCTCCCTCCACCGGCGAAGCCGGTTCCGCTGTAGTCGGCATCGCCGGAGTCGGAGCGGAACCACGGGGCGTAGTAGTAGCCGAAGACTGTGTAGAAGAGCTGCGTGGTCACCGGACCCGTCACGCCGGTCCCGACGTGGAGGGCGTGGTAGCGCTCGGTGCTGGAAGCGGCTTCGGCGCCCGCCGTGGGGAGCTCTGGGAGGTCGATCTGGCCGATCCCGGTGAACAGCACGCTCTGTCGGGAGATTACCTCGGGAAGGGCAACGGAGATCTTCCCGATCCCGCGAGACGGCGCAAAGAGGTTCTCTTGGTCCGCCGTTTCCGATGGTGAGGAGAGGAGGGCGCTCGCGTTTCGAAGTCGCAATCCGTGGTAGCCGGCGGTCACTCCGAGGTCCACGACGGGGGTGGTATAGGAGAGGGAGAGCCCGTCAACGGCGGTGTCCATGACGAAACCGGAAAACTCCGTGAGCTCTTGGCGACCAAGGGCAAACCCGAAAACCGAGCTCCGGGCGTACTCACGGCCGGTGGCATCGCGGCCGGTGCGAGGGATTTGGCCGCGCAGTTGCAGCGACGTGAGGTCGCCCCCGGCATCGGTGCTGCCGCGGAAATCGCTCTCCACGACCACGAAGCCGGATGCGCTCAGCCGGAGCCATCGACCGAGATCCCATCTCAGCGATGACATGAGCTGATTCTCGTGGTCGTAGCGCGCCGTCTGCGCCTCTCCCGGGGCATTTCCAAGGCCCGTTGTGTTGGAGAGCGAGAAGTCGATTTCTTGTGCCGAGAGGGATACGGCGATCCCGAAGAGCAGTGCAGTGAGGAGTGTCCGCGACACCGGCGAAACTACCGCGTGGAAGTTCCGTCTCATGATCGGCCCCCTTGTTCCGGGGCCCCGTGCCGGGTGACCCAAGCTCGGGTTCGCGAGAGTAGACTCAACGCCGTCTCTCCGTCGAGGTGATCCCGCGCCTCCAACTTATTCGGGAGGATATCGTAGAAGCGCAGATCTCGAAGCGCATAGCGAGGAGAGGGAAATAGACGATACATGACGCCCTCGGGAATCGGGAAGGCCTCCATTACCAGAAAGGCAAACTGGGCCGTAGAGATGGATTGTTCGAGGTCGACGCTGCGCAGGGGGATGTTGTCCAACACAAGGGAGTCGAGCGCTTGGGTGTCGGCTGATGACATGGTCCCGATATCGGCTCTTCCTGCCGCAGCCAATGCGGCAAGCGCCGCCTGTCGGTAGCTTACCGTCTCGGCCGCCCGCAGATCGTCGAAGAGTTTAGCCTCCGTTTGTGCGACCGCCATGTGTGTCGCCGACACGCCCAACATGCAGGCTATCGCGCCGGCCAAGAGTCTGAGGCGAGGCCTTCGCGATTGCCGGGTCCGGTGCGAACCAGTGGTCGATTTCATTACACCTCAATATACTGTGGTGCACGATGAATGCAAATTCGGTAACTCCAGTTCGTAGCTCGCGTCTGTTCCCTACGCCCTGGTACTTCAACCTTGCCGTGGCCACTCTAGTGGGTTTGGTGTCGGCCCTGCTTGCATTCACGCCGGGCTTCCGAACCGGAAACGACCGATTGTACGACGCAATGCTCCGCCTCCGTCCGGAGGTGCCGGAGGATTCGAGAATTGTGCTTCTCAATATCGATGATGCGTCGGTTCGCCGGCAGGGGGAGTGGCCGTGGCGGCGAAGCGTCTTCGCCGAGGGACTCTGGCTGCTCTCGGAGTTCGCCCCGGAATCGGTCTTTTTAGACCTCGACTATTCGGATCAGAGTCCGACAACCGTGGACGAGGAAGCGATTGACGGCAGCGTGCCGGCGGTGGTGCGGGAGGAGTTCGACCAGCTGACGAGCAACCTGAACGATCTGCAGCGCGCCCTTACGCAGGGCTCCATTCCGGCTCAAGCGCTCCCTCCCTTCCTCGACGACGTGATTGCCCAGGCGCAGTCGAGCCGGAGCCGCATTGTTCGAGGGGTGCGTGAGGCGCGGGTGAACAACGACCAGGCCCTCGCGAACGCCGTTGCGGCCAACGGGACCGTGAGTCTCCCTTTTGTCATGACGGAAGAGCCGGCGGAGGCACCGGAATCGCTCATCTCCGCCGCCCGCAGCGCATTTGCCGTTGAGTCGTCCTCCGATAGCTTCTCTCCCGACAATGAGGCGATCGAGCAACGGGGAGGCATCCTTCCCATGATCGAGCCGCTTCTCGAGGCAAGCGCCTACGGTGGCTTTAGCAACAACGAGATAGACCCCGACGGAGTTACCCGAAGCGCTCATCTCTACGCAACGGATGGGTCCGCGGTCTTTGGCCAACTCGTGATACCGTTCTTTCACGAGCTCTACGGTGTCCAGTCCCTAGAGGCGTCTCCAAACCGCTTCGTTCTTAACGGCGAGGAGGATACGCTCCGAATCCCGCGCCGGGAGGACGGCAGTGTCCTCATCAACTGGCCGAAGGGAACCTATCTCGATTCATTCCGTCACATCTCCTACGCCCGGATCCTCGATGCCCAGCAATTGGAAGCGGATCTGGCGTTCAACCTGGAAGAGATGGATGCCGCCGGGTACTTCAGCTTCGGCAGCGCCCAGACTACACCCCTCGAGCTCCGCCGGATCGCCGAGAGCACGCGGGAGGAGATGGTCCGGAGCGGGAACTGGGGCCTCGTGACCGAGTATCGCGAGCTCCGCCGCGCCTACGTGGCTGTGGTGGGCAGCTTTCTCGACGGTCCGGCGGAAGAGCGGATGATCGCGCAGATTGAGGAGCGACTCACGCAGGGTGAGCTCTCTTCGGCGGCGGAGGTGGAGCAGCTCAACACGCTCCAACAAGAGGTGGAAGAGGTCTTCGCGCGGACCCGGGAGATCTACAATGCGCTCACCGAGCAGCGGCGGGTTCTCACTGAGGCGCTGAGTGAGGGGATCGTTTTCGTGGGGTTTACCGCTACCTCGACGACCGACCTGGGCGTGACGCCCTTTGATTCGGAGTTTCTCAACCTCGGCGTTCACGCGGCGGTGCTGAACACCTTGCTGTCGGAGAGCTTCCTGAATCAGGCGCCGCGGTGGGCGGCGGCCATTCTTGCCTTTGTGGTTCCCGTGCTCATTGGGGTGTTGATCCGCGGTCGCCGCCCCGTCACCCATGTGCTGATTGGATTGATCGTAATCGCCGTTGTGGCTGCTGCAGCCGTGCTGACCTTCATTCTCACCGGTATCTTCGTTCCCCTCCTCGCCATGCTCGTTGCAAGCGGACTCACCTTGGCCGGTCTCACCGTCGTGGCTCTCATTGAAACGGAGCGGGACAAGCGCTGGCTCCACGGCGCCTTCGAGCACTACATCTCGGCCGAGTTTATCGATGAGCTCGTGCACAACCCTGAGAAACTCGACCTCGGCGGACAGGAGCAGGAGCTCACCGCCATGTTCACCGACATCCGGCAGTTCACCGGGATCGCCGAGAGTCTTGCGCCCACCGAGCTCGTTGGGCTGTTGAACCGCTACCTCACCGAGATGAGCGATGTGCTCTTGGATGAGCGCGGAACCATCGATAAGTACGAGGGAGATGCGATTGTCGCCTTTTTCGGCGCCCCAATCGCGCTCCCCGACCACCCGCGTCGCGCCTGCGAGGCGGCGCTGCGGATGAAGCGCGCCGAGGAGAATCTGAACGTGGCATTACTCCGGGACCGCGTCTCTCCCCAACCGCTGCACACCCGGATCGGGATCAACACCGGAGCCATGCTCGTCGGCAACCTGGGCACGTCACGCCGGATGGACTACACGATCATGGGGCACCAGGCCAACGTTGCGGCGCGTCTCGAGGGCGCCAACAAGCTCTACGGTACCTGGATACTGGTCAGCGAGCACACGCAAGCGGGTCTGGGCGACTCCTTCATCTTCCGCCGCCTCGACCGCGTCAGACTCGTGGGGCTTCAACACCCCATTCGCCTCTACCAGCTCATGGGCCACGTCGGCGACGAGACGCCCGTCCTCAAGGAGGCGCTCGAAACCTTTGACGACGGTCTTTCCGCCTACGAGAAGGGGGATTTCACCTACGCCGAGGCGCGTTTCGAGCAGGTGCGCAAGCTCTATCCAAGCGATGGGCCGGCCATGCTCTTCGAGGAGCGCTGCGCGAGCTTCCGCGGCGGATTCGAGTCTCCCGAGGACTGGGACGGGGTAACGACACTACAGTCCAAGTAGCAGGTAGCGGAAGCGCTCGGGCCGCGGCTTGACGTGGTCTCCGTCCTGGTCAATGATCATACTAGCGTATGCCGAATCCTCTGAAGCCGGAAGGCGCCGTCACCTTCGACGATCCGCACGCCTTCGTGTATAACGACCGGGTATACCTCTTTGCCTC